>CAYREJ010000001.1:0-35266 GCA_964423235.1 uncultured Acidobacteriota bacterium
TCATATACTTCAATTGGTATAACCGCCATCTTTTTCTCCTAACCAATTATTAATTTTATTATACAAATTATTTTTTGTCAAAAAACTAAGAACCATTATTCGTCATTTTTCAAATTTTTAAATTAGTTGCCCTCTTGCTGCTGTGTCTTCCTTAATACTTTTATGATAGCTTTGTGCCTCTGCGTTAAAAAAATTAAAACAAGATATATGGCAATGGATAATAAAAAGGATTATTTAGTCAAATAAAGGCATTTGTTGAAATTTTGAATATTTAAGACCGAAGTATTTATAAGCCAATTGAGTAGCTACTCTACCTCTTGGAGTTCTATTTATAAATCCGGATTGTATCAAGAAGGGCTCATATACATCTTCAATTGTTTCTTTTTCTTCAGAAATTGAAGCAGCGATGGCATTAACGCCTACTGGACCTCCATCAAATTTTTCAATTATCGTTAGCAATAATTTTCTATCAATTTCATCAAAACCATAAGAATCGACATCAAATAATTCTAAAGCGTTCATTGCAACTTCTTTAGTAATGATTCCATCAGCTTCTATTTCTGCATAATCTCTTATTCTTCGGAGCAATCGGTTAGCAATTCGCGGAGTACCTCTGGAGCGTTTAGCAATTTCTGAGGCTCCATCTTCATCTATTGAGACATTTAATATTTTTGATGATCTTAAAATAATCTCTTTTAATTGTTCCGGGTCATAGAAATCTAATCTATGAGTTATTCCGAATCTTGCACGAAGTGCTGCCGTAAGAGCACCAATACGTGTAGTTGCCCCTATAAGTGTAAATTTTGGTAAATCTATTTTTATACTTTTTGCAGATGGACCTTGTCCGATCAATATATCTAACTTATAATCTTCCATTGCTGGATATAGTATTTCCTCAACTGAAGCAGGAAGACGATGAATCTCATCAATAAAAAGAACATCATAAGGTTGGAGATTAGTCAATAGGGCTGCTATATCTCCTGCTCTTTCTATTACCGGACCTGAAGTCGGTTTTATGTTAACTTCTAATTCATGAGCTATTACATATGCTAAAGTAGTCTTTCCTAATCCGGGTGGACCATAAAGTAATACATGATCAAGAGCCTCTCTCCTTTTCTTTGCAGCTTTTATAAAAATCTCCATCCTCTTTTTTACTTTCTCTTGTCCTATGTATTCTTTTAACGATAAAGGTCTTAAGGAAGCTTCAATAATTTCATCTTCTTTAATCTTTATAGGAGTTATTATCCTATCTGCTTTTTTCATAAATATTTTAAGCCCTCGTTAAAATTTTTAAACATTCTTTTAATAAATATGATATATCAGAATTATCATTCCTTTTCAAAACTGTATTTACTACTTCTTCTGATTCCTTTGTACCATATCCTAAATTTATTAAGGCGCTTATCAAATCTTTTTTCAACTCTTCATTAACGGTTAGCGTTTGAGGAACATTAGAATCTTTACTTCGTATTTTATCTTTAATTTCTAATAAAATTCTTTGTGCTGTTTTGTTCCCTATCCCTGGAATTTTACAAAGTTTCTTAACATCTTGTTTTTCTATCACTTGATATAATTCTTCAATGGAAAGACCGGAAAGAAGTGCAAGTGCAGTTTTAGGACCTACTCCGGAAATAGAAATTATTTTTTCAAAGATTTGTTTTTCATTTTCATCAGAGAAACCATAAAGGCTTATTTGATCCTCTCTTATTTTAGTATGAATATAAATTTCTGCTTCCTTGTTATCACTCAATTTGTAATAAGTACTTAAAGGAATGTTCACTAAATATCCAATTCCTCCCGCTTCTATTAATACATAATTAGGTTTTTTAATTAATAATTTTCCTCTTATATAGCCGATCATTTTTACTACCTAGTTAAGATCTCAAATATTTTCTTCTAAAATCAAAAGAATGAATAAGACATATTGCGGCAGCCAAAGCATCCGTGCAATCATAAGATAATTTTTCTCCTTCAAGGTGCAATAATTTTCTAACCATAAAATTAACTTGTTCTTTTGTTGATTGTCCATATCCGACAACTGCCTTCTTAATTTCTAAAGGAGAAAATTCAAATATTTTGCAATCAATATTTTGCAAAGCTAATATTACAGCTCCTTTTATCTGACCCAAAAAAAAGGTTGTTTTAACATTTTTATGGTAAAAAGAATCCTCAATTGAAGCAAATTCAGGTTTTTCGCTCTTCAGAATCTCAGAAATCTGATCATACAATATTTTTATTTTTTTAAATCTGTCATAATTTTTAGGAATCCTTATTATTCCTTTATCAATAATTTCAGGTTCTTCAGCTATTTTAATTATTCCATAACCCAAGGAGACGCTGCCGGGGTCAATACCAATTATTTTCATTTAATCTTATCTTAAAATAATTTTTATTAAAGGACACATTATATTATCCAGCTAATCTACTCATTTCTTCATCCGGAATATCTAAATTAGTCCATACTTTTTGAACATCATCATGATCATCTAAAGCTTCAACTAAATTAATAACTTTTTGTGCTTGCTGAGCGTTAAGTTGAATATAAGATTGAGGCAACATCGCTAATTCAGAAGAATGAATAGGAACATTACTTTCTTTAAGAACATTTAAAATTTTTTCAAAAGATGAGGGAGAACAATATATTTCCCAATATTTATCTTCAGCAGTTATATCGTCAACTCCTAAATCTATCACTAAATTGAACAACTTTTCCTCATCAATGCTTTCTTTAGGAATTTGAATAAATCCTTTCTTGCTAAACATCCAAGCTACTTCTCCAGCTTTAGCTAAAGTTCCACCATGCCGAGAAAATATATGCCTCATTTCTCCCACCGTTCTATTTTTATTATCAGTAAGAGCTTCTACTAAGATCGCAATCCCTCCCGCTGCATAACCTTCATATATAGCTTCTTCTAAATTTGATTCAGCAACCTGCCCAGTTCCTTTTTGTATAGCTCTCTTTATTGTATCCGAAGGCATATTGTTAGCTCTGGCATTCTGAACAGCCATTCTTAATCTCGGATTTGCTTCAGGGTCTCCGCCACCTTGCTTTGCTGCTACCATTATCTCTTTTATTAATTTTGTATATATTTTCCCTCTTTTCGCATCCTGTTGAGCTTTTCTATGCTTTATATTAGCCCATTTAGAATGTCCTGACATATTTACCTCTTATTTAAAATTATTTCATTATAAATCATACAATTTTTTTTTATAAAAGTAAAGGAGTTTATAGAGTTTATAGAGTTGAGAGTTTGTAGAGTTCCACAATTATTACCATCAAGACTTTGCACTCTACCTTATTGAAGAAATAAAAGTAAAGAGCTGGTAGAGTTTGTATATTCACTAATTACACTATTATACTTCCTCTGATGATAATAGCTAATAAATAGAGGAACTCTCAACTCCTTAAACTTAAATTTAGTTTATAGAGTTGAGAGTTTATAGAGTTCCACAATTATAACCATCAAGACTTTGGATTCTACCTAATGAAGGAAATAAAGGTAATAATCGAATAAAGTTAAGATTTCCAAAATTATATATGCTCTCACGGTTATAAGGTAATAGATTGAGGAACTCTCAACTCTACAAACTCTATAAACTCTATACCCAACTCTATAAATTCGAAATCGACAAATTACTTAATTCATCTACAAGATGCTTCTTTTTCTCTTCATCTTTCAAAGAATCAAGATTAATAAGAACATTTTCTTTAGCACATTTGAAAGCTGCTTTCGCCATATGAATGGCACATTTCCAATCGCTTAAGGCTCCTTGTATCCCCTTTCCTTCTAATTCTTTAGAAATTTCTATTAATTTGACAGCATACTTTGCATTTTCTAAAGGAATTAATGCAGCTTCATATAATGCTTCTTGAATTTTTATTCTCCTGGTTTCTTTTTCTTGCTCTGTATCTTTTGGTAATTTATAAGCTGCCATTACCTTGTTAAAAGCTTTTGCGTCTTCATCAATATATGAAGAAACTTTTTTTAATATCTCCTTTGTTTCTGCAATTATTTTTTGAAATAATTCTTGCTCCTCTTCATTAGCACTCTTTAAACTTATCTTACAAAACATTTGTAAAAGAGCAGCTGACAATGAATTTGCTAAACCAGCTACACTTCCACCCCCAGGAGTAGGAAGATCGCTGGCTAAAAGATTCAAAAACTCTTCTAATTTCATTTCTAAGAGCATTCTCTACCCCCTAAATGTTTTAATTTCTTTTCCTTTTTTAATTACCTTCCAAGGTTTACATAAGGCAAATTGATAAGCCAAATAAGAATAATCCGGTACATCAAAAATTAAAATGTCAGCTTGTTTACCCACTTCTATGCTACCTAATTTATTTATTAATCCAATAGAATACGCAGAATTGATTGTAGCTGCATTTATCGCTTCTTCTATGCACATACCATAATAATAACAAGCTAAGCCAATAATTATAATCATAGATGGACAAAAAGCTGTTCCCGGATTAAAATCTGTTCCTAAGGCTAAAATGACTCCTTTTTCTTTCATCTTTTTAACTGGTGGTGCTTGAGACTTCAAGAAAAAAGATGTCGCCGGAAGAAGCACCGCTGCTACCTTTTCTTCCGCTAACCTACTTATTCCTTCCTCAGAAATGTAAAGTAAATGCTCTGCTGATACAGCTTCTAATTCAGCCGCTAACTCCGCACCTCCTGTATATGCTAATTCATCCGCATGCATTTTTAGCTTAAACCCATATTCCTTAGCTTTTTTTAATATCCTCTTGCTTTCCTCTATTGAAAAATATCCTTCATCACAAAATACATCACAGAACTCAGCTAAATTCTCTCTCTTTATATAAGGCAGCATCTTTTCTATTATCAATTCAATATAACCTTCTCTATTATTCTTATATTCTGCCGGAATAGCATGAGCCCCTAAAAATGTTATTGCTATATCAAGCACCCCCGTTTCCTTTAATCGCTTCACTACTCTAAGAATTTTTATTTCATTTTGAAAATCCAATCCATATCCACTTTTTATTTCAATAGTTGTAGTGCCATTTTCAATCATTATGTTTAACCACCTCTCAGCATAATTAACTAAAAAATCTTCCGAAGCTTCTCTCGTCAAGTTAACTGTCGCCATTATTCCACTTCCCTTTTTCCCAAGCTCTTGATAACTAAATCCAGACATCCTTCTTTTCCAGTCTAATAATCTATCACCAGCAAAAATTAAATGAGTATGAGCATCTACAAACCCCGGCATAACAGTTTTATTTTCCCCATCTATTATTACAGCATCTTTCCTCACGGCAATATTATTAAATGCATTTTTACCTACATATAATATTTTGCCATCCCCGCAAGCTAAATCAATTCCCTCTATTAAGCCTATATCATTTAAGCTTTCCTTAATCTTCACGCCACCTCTACAAGTTATTAGCTGCCTTATATTCTTTATTATTAAATCAGCTTCAACTAACATTTCATCTCTCATCTGATATTTCAATCCTTTTTATTCTGCTATGCAGTCCTTGAATTATTCTTATGCCTTGCTTCCTTACCTTGAAATACTTCGCTAATATTGATACACATTGTTCATTGGCTTTCCCCTTCTCAGGAGCTTCTGTTAATTTTATCTTATAATTACATTCATCTACCTTTACTATCTCAACCTTGGAACTCTTCGGAATTATTTTTACATTTATTATCACTTTCCCTTCAATATAAAAAAACAGCTTATTTAAAGAAAGTCAGTTTGGCTTCCTTTTCTTCCTCTTCTTTTTGTATAGAGATTAATTGCCTCAACGCCTCAATTTGTGCCAGTATTGATTCTTGCATATGCTTTTTTCTCATCCTTAATTGAAGTATATCAGCTTGAAGCTTTTGAATTTGCTTTTGTGCAGTTTCATAAACTTTTATGGCTTTTAGCTCAGCTTCCTTGATTAATAATTTTGATTCTTTTTCTGCATTCTCTCTTAATTGATCACTGGCTCTTTGAGCGGAAACTAAAGTATTTTTTAAGACCTCTTCTCTTTCCCTATATTCTTCTAATAAATTATTGAGCCTTTCAATTTCCTTTTTCTGTATAGTATTCTCTCTTAATAACTGCTCCATTTGTTCAGCAATAGCACTAAGGAAATTTTGAACTTCCTCACGATCATATCCTTTAAAACGCAAAGTGAATTTTTGTCTATTTATGTCAATTGGAGATAGTTTCATAATTGCCTCCAATATAATTAAAAATTATAATGCTTTTTATTGTCTTATATTTCCACTATTTTTTCAATATATAATTGTATAATAATCCATCAAAGACAAAAAGCATTAAACAATCAAAAAAGACAACAGTGAAATTTAGTTATCCGATAGTAATTTAAAACCACTCTGAGGCTTGAGGAGAAATCCCTTTTGATTTTAGCATCTGTATATTATCTTTAATTTTATTTTGAAGCCAAGGATTTCCTGCTGGTCTTTTGGAAGCTTCATTCCAACAATATAAACTTTCAGAAAGTTTTCCTTTCCAAGCAAACCACTCAGCAGCAAGAACCCAAATCTCAGCATATTCCTTATCTTCAGTCTTTAAATTCCTCAAAAACGCTTCGCACTCATTTATATAAGGAGAATCAATTTTGCATAATACATTTGCTTTCTCAATTAATAATCTCTGATTCATTACAATTAATTCTTCAGCACTATTTATTGCATTGTAAGCTTCTTGCCAATTTCCTTTATCCCTGCTTATAATTGATGTATAAACTAATAAATCACCATCTTCCACATTATTTTCTCTTGCCTCTTTCAAAAGCTGTTCAGCTTTTTTCAAATCTTTTTGATGAATTGCTAATTGAAATAAGTCCAGATATGCATCTGCATATCTTGGATTTTTCTGCAATGCAATTCGCAACAATTGCTCCCCTTCTTGAATTCTACCACGCCTTATATAAAATTCTCCTAAATTAAAATATGGATAATCCATATCCGGAAGTAATTCTTTTATCTTTATTAGATTAGCTTCAGCTTTCTGATATTCTCCAAAAGATTCATAAAAATTAGCTAAATTCTTTAAAAGCAAAGTATTATAAGGATCAACCAAAATTAACTCTGATAATCTTTCATAAGCTATTTGCCATTTATGATTTTTTATTAATTCTTCTCCATCTAATAAGGCTTTATAGATATACACCCTATCTCTTGCATCCGGTAGTGAAAAAGCATCTTTAGGCATATTTGAGCTTACTGAATCAGCATATCCCAAACTTCTTAGTTTTTCTAATTTTTCTAAATCTTGCGCTGTAGGCTTCGGAATAGACATTATTACCCCTTTAAATTTATTCAATTCTTTGCTCAATTTTGGAAAAATCCTTTCTTTTTTAACATCCAATTTCTTTTGCATTCTTTCGTCTTTTTGTATATCAAATAACTCATCTTTGGAACCTCTGATCAAAAGATATGGATAATGTAAGATAGCGATTTGAGGACTCCATCTGAAACTATAATATGGCATAAAAGTAGAGATAAATAATTCATCCAAGGAAATTCTTGAAGGCAGCAAGGGTTTGCCTTGCATATGCAATTTATCAGACCATAGGTTCAATATTTTTAATATAGTAGGAGCTACATCAATAATAGAGACAGGTTCTGATATTGTTATTTTTTGCTTATCCGGTGATAAAATGATAAAAGGAACTCTTATTGTAGAAGTTGTAATAAGGATTCCATGACGCATCTCGTTAAAATCACCTAAATCTTCTCCATGGTCTCCAACGATAAAGGCATAATCAGAATCGAAGTCCCATTGATGATTATTTTCTAATTCTGTAAACAATCTTTTAATTTGATCATCAACAAAAGCTAATTCTCCATCATAAGGATTTTTAAATTTATAAAGGTATTTATCAGGAGGAACATAAGGGTCGTGAGGATCATAAAAATGAATCCATACAAACCAAGGCTTCTTCCATTGTCTAATGCCTTTTTCAACGCTATCCATAACTTGCGAAGCTGCTCTTTCTCTAAAATCAAAAAACTCCCTTTTGCCAACTCTAACACTATCTTCATATAAATCAAACCCTGCATCTAATCCATATATCCTATCAAGAACAGCTGAGCTAATATAAGCATAAGTGAAATAACCTGCATTTTTCAATCTTTTAGAGATTGTAATTTTATCTTTGCTTAGCTTATAAAGACCATTATTCAAAATTTTATGCTCATTAGACATTAAACCAGTCAAAATAGAAGCATGAGCTGGAAGCGTCAATGGAGATGAGCTGTAGGCTTTCTTATAAATAATTCCTTTTTCTGTAGCTAACTGGCAAAGATAAGGCATTGTATTTATGCTGTATCCATAACAGGGAAGATGATCAGCTCTTGTTGTATCTAAAGTGATCAATAAAATATTAGGTAATTTCCTATTCTTGCCTGAAGAAGCTTCTATAAATTTATCTCCAATAATAGAAAATAAAATTAAAAATAATATAATCGCTTTTCTTCTTATCAACATTTTTTTACCTTCTCTTTGTATCTCCTATATTTAGAATTCTATCTTTTAGCATTGTATATCTTTTTTCCGAAGAAGTATTATCAATAGCGTATTTCAAAGCTTCTTCTTCTCCTATAATGATTAGCATTTTTTTTGCTCTTGATATGGCTGTATAGAGCCAATTCCTATATAGCATTAAACGGTGTTCTTTGAATAATAATATAATCACTAAATCAAATTCACTGCCTTCTGCTTTATGAGCCGAAATTGCATAAGCTAATGTAATTTCCTCCAATTCATAGCTCTCATACTTTATTACATTATCATAATAATTCACGAAAATTTTTTTATTATCTTCATCAATGGATTTAATATAGCCAATTTCGCCATTAAATATATTTTTCTCGTAATTATTTTTAACTTGCATTACCTTATCACCTTCTCTGAATTTTCCAAGCGATTTTTTATTATCATTCATAGGATTAAGTGCTTCTTGAAGAACTTGATTTAAATTATCTATCCCAGAAATTCCTTTATACATAGGAGAAATAATTTGAATGTCTCTTATAGAATCATTTTTAAATAATTTAGGAATCTTCTCTTTAATTATTTTTATAAGTAAATTAATGGAGCGGTTCCTATCTTTACAAGGGATAAAATAAAAATCGCCATTATTGCCTTTTTTGGTAATCATATATGGCATAGAGCCATTGTTAACATGGTGAGCTCCTTGAATTATGAGAGAATTTTCTGCTTGTCTATAAATCTTTTTTAAAAAGCAGCAGGGAATTTTATTACTTTCAATTAGATCTTTAAGAACTTCACCCGGTCCAACGCTGGGTAATTGATCTTTATCTCCAATAAGGATCAACTGTGCCGAAGGATGCATTGCTTGCAAAATAGCATGAAATAATTGAATATCTATCATACTTGCTTCATCAATAATTATAGAATGAGCTTTCAATATATTTTGAGCATTACGTAAGAATCTATTATGTTCAGGACTATATTCTAATAATCTATGTATGGTTTTTGCAGGGTGCAGCGTTAATTCTTCTAATCTTTTTGCAGCTCTTCCAGTAGGAGCTGCTAAAAGATACTTAACATTCAAGCGATCATAAATTTCAAGTAAGCATTTTAAAATTGTTGTCTTGCCAGTACCTGGACCTCCTGTAATAATAAAAATTCTATTTTTTAGCGCTTCCTTTATTGCTTTAATTTGATCTTCATTTAATTCTATTTTATTTTTTTCTTGAGCAAATTTTATTAATTCATCAATGGAATTTATATTTTTTAAGAATCCTCCTAATCTTTTATTTAACTCAGAAGCAATTTCTTCTTCTGCATACCATAAGGAAGGAAAATAAATAGCTTCTTTTTCCTGAATTAATTTTTTTAAATAGCATAATTCTTCTAAACTATCTTTGCAAAGTTCTTTGCTAACATCTAATAAAGCAGCAGTATTGCTTATTAAAATTTCTTTAGGCAAGAATACATTCCCATCCTCTTGAGATTCCGATAGAATGTAATTCAATCCGGCTTTAATTCTTTCAGGATGATCTTTCTGAAAACCTAAATGCGATGCAATTTTATCAGCAGTAAGAAATCCTATTCCCCAGACTTCTTCTGCTAACCGATAAGGATTATTTTTAATGATATTAATTGATTCTGAACCATATTTTTTATGAACCCTGACTGCTAAACTAAAAGGTAGTTCATATTTAGAGAAGAAGAGAGATAATTCTTTTAATGATTGTTGCTCAGACAGAGCTTTTCGGATTAAAGCAGCTCTTTTTTCTCCTATGCCTGGAACTTCTAATAAAATATTTTCGTTCTCTTGAATTTTTTTAATCGCATCCTCACCCAAGTAATCGACGATAAGAGATGCTAATTTCTTCCGAATACCCGGAATGAAACCGGAAGATAAAAAATTTATCATACTTTTTCTGTCATCAGGTAATTCAAGAGAATATTCAGTAATCCTAAATTGTTCTCCATATTCGGGGTGCTTATACCATTCCCCTCTGATTCTCAATCTGTCTCCTGATCTAATACTGGAAAATGTTCCTGATATTACAAAAACCCTCTTTTCAACTTCTTCTTGAACTTCAGCAACTGAAAAACCATTTCCTTCATTTCGAAATATTACACTTCTTACAGCTACAAGCATATCTTATATATCATTATTTATTTTATCTTCTGGAAAAATGATTAATTCTTTAACTTCTTCTGATGTTAATATCCTTTTTTTCTTTAATTTCATATTCTCTAAATCTTCAATTACATAATAACTAAACTCAAAAAAGGAAACTATAAATTTCTTCTTGGAAGGTTCAAGATTCCTATCAAGAGTCTCTTTATATGCATCATAACAAATCTTAGATAGAAAATCTTTTCCGTTTTTATAATAGAAATAGCTGTTTACCAAAAGCTTGAATGCTAAAAATCTAAGTCTTTTCTCCGTCCAATATTCATTGAGAAATGCCCTAATTAATTCTCGCTTTTTTTCTTTTAATTGTTCTTTTGTAAATTTTATTGCAGCAAATTTATCATTTAAATATAATAACCTATTTCGTAAAGATCTTATAAGATTTGGTTTCATACACCATGCTAAAAATAACTTATCATTAAAAAGATTATTATAATAGTATTGATATAAAATTAAATTATCTTCTCCGTAAATATTTCTCAATGGATTTCTTCCGCGTTTATCGTATTTTACTAATAACGCGGGTAGGTATTTTTCTAATTCTTCTGGTAATGCTATATTCTTTTTCTTATGACTTTTAATTACTAAGTTAATAAAATGCAAAACGAAAGATGGATCAATCTCAAAAATATTTATATGATTCCCTGAAAACCTTCTTTCTATCTTCTTTATTAATATTTCTTGCTTCTCCTGCTTCACAGTATTTACAAAAGCTTCTTTTATTCTTAAATTATGTAATAAAATTAAAAAATATATATACTGTTCAGTATTCGGCAAATAATTCATAATGATTATAAATGTAAAATCATATGAAAGGCAGGGGGTCATCCACGCTTTGTATATCTTAGCTATCTCAGCTTCATCTAAAAAATTTTGCCTCTTGTTTTTAACTTGATTTTCTATTACATATTTTATTTTCTTTAATTCTTTAATTTTTTCTTTAGGAATATCCTTCTTTAAAATATTTTCTATGATTTCAATAGTGTCAATAATAGAATGCTCTTTTAATAGCCTTAATAAAATTTCATCAAATCTATTTTCTTTTCCATAGTAAGAAAATAGCCATTCTGCTTGTTTTATATTACCATCTATATAATCTCGCACATATTTTTCTATTAAATCAATATGATTTTTGATAATATTGTTGAAGAAATCTTCAGAAAATTTTTCCTCTTCAAAACTCCTCAATATAGCCCAATGTTTTTTCCGGCTTTCTTCTATAGCAGCAAAGATTTCGCTCTTCATAAAATACTCATTTTGATTTATTTTGTTTATTATTATCTCTTTATATGGAAAATAAATGTTAGGGCATAATATGATTTCTCTGAAAAAAGAATTGCGAAGATTTTCATCAGCGCAGCTAAATGCATCAATAAGCTTCATAAAACTTTCTTTATCTAATTCTTTTGCCAAAGAAACTGACTTCGCTATTGCTTGCTCTTCTCCAACTTCTAAAATTAATGAAAGAAGTTTTTCCTTGTCTAATTCTTTCTCCTTAAGTAATTTTTTTATATTTTTCTCTTTTTTCATTGATTCTGCTCCATATCTTATTTAATTATCCTTACGCCTTTTTTTAAATCTTTCAAGAGGTTCTTTGCGTCTTGTGCATATTTAGCGGGGACAGCAATTTGTATTTTCCCAAGCCCATTTATAGTAAAAGGCAAAATATCAGGGACTTCTCTAATAAGTCGGCAGGGAATCTCATAGCCATTTAAAAGATTCTTGATCAAAGAGGCTTCCCAGGGAGCCCAAGCTATGTATATAATTTCTTCAGCACCATTTTCCATATCAAATTATATCATAAAAAGATGAATAAGAGAAAATTTGAACATTGAAAGATTTCAATAATTTTCTTTTATCTCAATTATGCATAAATAAGTTGGGAAATTGGCTAAATGAATATTCATTTACTGAATTTGCAATGCAAGCAGGCAATAAAGCATTTTAGGTATCTTCGATAATATCAGAACTTGCAGGCAAGCCTATGGTATTTTCAGCAGCTGAGGTAAGAGCAAAAAGCAGGTGTAAGTCAAAGAAGAGCTATTATAGAGATGTTGAAGATATATGCAATAATTTAACAATAGGAGCTTTGCTGAAGGAAGTTAAACTACCACCGAGCCAAAGAATGATAATCATAAATTGATTACATTTTATAAATAAAGTAAAATAATAAAATGAAAAGGATATTTATAGGATTGCTTATAATAACAATAAGTTATTCATCTCTAACTTTTGCTTTGGAGAAGGCACCAAGAATAAGCGACAGGGAGATTTTGGAGAGGTTAATCCGACTGGAGGAAGGACAAAAGAATCTCGAAAAGCGAATTGATGATATAAACAAACGAATAGATGCTCTGGAAGCATCTCTCAATAAGAGAATAGATGATACCAATAAGAGAATAGATGATACCAATAAGAGAATAGATGCTCTGGAAGCATCTCTCAATAAGAGAATAGATGATGTTCGTTCAGAAATAAACAGCAGATTTGACACTATGCAATGGATGCTCGGCTTATTTATTACTATAGCACTTGTAATCCTTGGATTTGTTTTAAGAATGCAGTGGCAAATGCACAAAAGACAAACTAAAATAGAAGCAGTCCTTGAGACCCAAAGGGACGAACTTGCCTTTATAAGGCGGCTTGTAGAAAAGCTCCTACCTCCTAAAGCTGCTCTATAGAACCTCGCATTAATTAAGATGCTATATGAAATCCTCACTAAATTTTCATAAAGAAAATAACCCTCAGACCTCTGTTTTTATGTTCATTCTTTCTCCTCTGTGTTTATCCTCTTAAAAAATTTAATTGTATTGAAATTGGTTAAGCTATCCTTTATAATTTAGGAGTTATTAAATGAAGTTAGCTGATATTGGTGTTTATATTATAACATTCAATGAAGAAAAAAGTATTGAGAAGAGTTTAGAGAGCGTGAAGTGGGCTGAAGAAATAATAATAGTAGATTCAAAAAGCAGCGATAATACTCGGGAGATTGCTAAAAAATACACTGATAATATATATATAAAAGAATTTTATGGTTATGGTGAACAAAAGAATTATGCTTTGTCTTTAATAAGCAAGCCATGGGCTTTAAATATAGATGCTGATGAAGTTATTTCAGAGAAATTAATAAAAGAAATAGAAGATTTAGAAGATGTTTTGGTGAATGGTTTTTATATCCCAAGAAGAAATTATTATTTAGGAAAGCCGATAAGATTTTGTGGATGGTATCCGGATTATAAATTAAGATTACATAGGAGAGGTAAAAGTAAATGGAGCAATTCCTTAGTTCATGAATCTTTGATGATTGAAGGGGAAGCCGGCTATCTATATAATGAAATTTTGCATTTTACTTATAATGATATTTATTCTCATATAGAGCGATTGTATAATTATGCAAAGCTTAGCTCATCAATGCTTAAAAAGAAAAAAAAGAAAATCTATCCTTTCCAATTAATTTTAATTCCTTTTTTGGTTTTTTTAAAGAAATTCATAATTCAACTGGGATTTCTTGAAGGATATAGAGGAGTATTAATCAGCATGATGGAAAGTTATTATTCATTTTTGAAGTATGCGATGGCAAGTTATGATGCTTGATTTATTAAGCTATTAGCGAGTTAACAAATTGGCGAATTAGCCACGCTTTTTTCATTTAGCTTATCGCATTTTTCTGTTAACTATTACCTATCATTCTTTTTGTGTTCTTTGTGCCTTCTTTGTGCACTTTGTGGTTAATTTCATCGCAATTGATTTATTATAATATTAACGACTTAGATTTTAGAACTCACTAACTCGTAATAAAATAATAAATCTTTTCGATATAAAAATTACCGTGGGCTTCTGAACTATTAGCAGGAACATCCAGGTTATTTTACTGCAATGCTGCCTGCTGCTTTAAATTTTGAATAATCTCCTAATTTCTTTGAGTATATAATCTTTGAATCACCAGGAGCATAAAAATCTTCTATTATTGCTATCTGCTTATATCCTAAACTTTCATAAAACTTTCTTGTCTTTTGATATGATAATTTAGATGAAGTCTCTATAAGAATGAATTCACCTTTTGATTTTGCAATCTCGTTTTCCGCATAAATCAGCAGCTTGCTTCCTATCCCTTTCCCTTGTGCAGATTTTCTTACAGCAATCCAATAGATCTCGTAAGTAGAATAGCTTAAAGGAGCTTTTCCAAAAGCTATGAATGCGTCCGGCATAAAGTAATTATTTTTATCAGCAGCAACATAAATTCTGTAAGTTGAAGCTTTATTATTAAAATAATCATCTACTACTTCCATAGCTATATTTACTTCTTCTTGTGTAAAAGAATTAGTGGAGAAAAGGATTTCTTTAATATAAATTTTATCAGAAGGATTTGCTGTTCTTATAATCATAAAATCACCATCCATTATTGAGCATACGAAGATATGCTCTTTTTTTATTATGAGCTTTATCAATTAAAAATTTTATAAAATCATTATAATTTTTCCCAGAGGCTTTCCAGGACCTGGCAAAGCCAGCATGGGGAGATATATCAGGATTACAATTTACTTCTATGATATAAGGGTTGTTTCTTTCATCAAGTCTTATATCCACTCTCGCATAATCTTGACATTTGCAAATCTTAAAAGCTTTTATAGCAATTTCTTTTATGTAGTCTTCAATTTTAATGTCTAGAACAGCAGGACAAATCGCAGGCGTTTGTTTCTCTTCCCAACTATCTTTAATCCATTTAGCTTTATATGATACTATCTTAGGAGTATCTGCAGGAAAGTTTTCAAAGATTATTTCAGAAAGAGGTAAAACATTAATTTCTTCATCTTCAACAATTGCTACATTTATTTCTCTTCCATTAATATATTCTTCTATAATGGCTGGTTGATTGAATTTATCAATCACCCTTTTAATTTCTTTCAACAATTCTTTTGGATTATAAACAACTGATGTGCTTTCAACACCTACGCTTGCATCTTCATATTGCGGCTTAACTATTAATGGAAAAATTAAATCTTCAGGCAGATTAGCTCCATCACTATTTGTGAAATATCTTGGAACCGGAAGCCCATTCAACGATAAAACATTTTTTGTATAAGCTTTATCAGTAGTTAATAAAATTGCATAAGAATTTGAACCTGTATAAGGAATATTCAATAATTCCAAAACAGCTGGTATCTTGTATTGCTCCATATTCTTCCCATTAAAACTTTCACATAAATTTATTATGCAATGCCATTCCTTTTCTATAAGCATTTTCATAATTTCAGATGTATTGGAAGAAAGAATCGGTAGTTCAATATAATCATAATTAAGAATTTTTAAACTCTCTTCCACAGCTTTAACTTCATCCATAACTCCCATCGTTGCTTCGTAGTCAATGCTATTTTCTTTTACTTCTGGCTTATTATAAAGTATTCCTATTAGTACTTTTTTCATAAATAACTTCTCGACTAAAGGTTCATAAATCTAGTGCATTTAGCATTTTAGGATTTCCTAATAAGAATTTCGCTCTATTTTTCATAGCAGTTACTTCTGCTGGATATTTATAAAGGCTGGAGATTATATCTCCGACATGCTAATTCAATTATTTCTCTGATTAAACTTTCATAGCTGCGGCCAACCATAGAACCTATTATTGGTAAATCACTATGTGTAGGATGTAATCCTGGTAATGGATTTATTTCAAGAAAATATGGATTATCTTCTTCATCACACCTTATATCTACTCTGGCTGTATCTCTGCATTCTATCGCTTTGTAAACCCTTAAAGATAAATCAGCAATTCTTTTCCATAAATTATCATTTTTATCTGAAAAATGCCGATAAATAACTTTTCTTTCACATTCTTCTTTTGCTACATAAGTATAAATATTCCTTTGACTACTATCATTGATTATAACCTCCATTATTCCTAAAACATATGGATCTTCATTTCCTAATATAGCTACAGTAAATTCTCTACCTGCTAAATATTTTTCAACTAAAACCGGCTGCCTGTATAATTTCATAATCAGCTTAATTTGCTCAACCAGCTTGCTAAAATTGTCTACTACTGAATTCTCAGTTATCCCTTTCGCAGTTCCTTCATAGAGAGGTTTTACAAATAAAGGGAAACTATCAGCTGGTATATTTTCTAATTCTTCTAATTTAGTAATTTTCCAGTAAGGAAGGAAAGAGATTCCATTAATCTCAGCTATTTTTTTGCATAAGTATTTATCCAAGGAAATAGCCATTGTTAAGGCATCTGAAAAAGTATATGGAATATTTAATAATTCACAAATAGATGGCACTTGAGATTCTCTCCATCTACCTTGTACACCTTCCGCTATATTAAAGATTAAATCCACATCTTCTAACAGCTGGTAATTATGAATTAGATTTAAGGGATTCCCGATATCTACTACATCATAACCTAAGCTTCTAATAGTATTAGTTAAATGGAGGATTGTACTTTCAGAATCCCACTCAGCGTCTGCATCAATAGGGTCTTCCGGTTGTCTGGGAAAGTATTTTCTTAAATTATATACCAATCCTATTTTCATGTTATTTTAATTATAAAAGTAGCTATCTGACTTTTCTTAAATGAGTGCGAGTAAAATTCCTTCGCTGATATTTTTTGATCCCGATCGGCATTAAAGTAGGTAAGCTTCCATTAGCAACTCCTGCGACTCCTTCTCTTAAAACAGGTTCAGTAGCAGCAAGGGGATTATCTTCAAATCTTGCAATAACTCCTTGATAATTTCTCAAAACAACAGAATCCTCTGTCATTGATATCAAATAATTCGGCTGAATAGGAACTTTTCCTAATCCACCAGGAACATCTATGACATAAGTCGGAACTCCTAAACCTGAAATATGCCCTCTTAATCCTTCCATTATTTCTATTCCTTTCCTTATAGAGGTGCAAAAATGCAAAGTTCCTCTCACAGCATCGCAATGAAATAAATAATAAGGTCTAACTTTTATCTTAAGTAATCCTTGATTTAACTTTCTCTGAATCTCTACGCTATCATTAATTCCTTTTAGCAGAACTGCTTGATTATTAATGGGACATCCTGCTTTTAACAATTTGTCGCAAGCTTCAGCAGCTTCCGGAGTTATCTCATTTGGATGATTAAAATGAGTATTTATCCAAATTGGATTATACTTCTGAAGCATATCGGTCAGCTCAGTAGTTATTCGCTGGGGTAAAGTAACTGGAACCCTTGTTCCAATCCTTAAAATTTCTACATGAGGAATTGCTCTTAATTTCTGCAGAATATATTCCAGAGAAGGAGTTCCCAATGTAAGAGGGTCCCCACCTGAAATTATTACATCTTTTATTCTGGGATTTTTAGATATGTAATCAGCAGCTCTATCTATCAAAAAGCGAGGATAAACATTTTCCTTGCCCTCCCATTCTCTTTTTCTGGTGCAATGACGACAATACATAGGACAAATATTTGTAACGACTAAAAGAACTCTATCAGGATATCTGTGAGTAAGTCCCGGAACGGGCATATCTCTTTCTTCACTAAGTGGGTCTTCAAGAGCATCTTGCATATAAGCTATTTCTTCAATTTGAGGTAACGCTTGCAATAATATAGGATCATTAGGATTATTGAAATCAATTAGAGAAAAATAGTAGGGAGTGATAGCCATATGGTATCTTGGAAGAATTAACTTGAGTTTTTCTTCATAATCAGGGGAGAGGTAAATGAACTTCTTTAAATCTTCAATACTTCTGATGCGATTACGCATCTGCCATTTCCAATCTTTCCATTCCTGAATACTTACTCCTTGCCATAATTCAGGAATGGAACTTATAGGCAAAGGGTCTTCAAGTTGGGGTGAGGGATTTTCCATTTTTTCTCCTCCAAACTATAAATAATTTTAAATAATATATCTTCATTATTTTATCAAAATGAAATTATATTCCTTTAAAAAATATTGTCAAGCAATTTTCATAAAATTAAGAAAAAATATTTTATCATAAAATTGGGCTCTAAACCTTAATATTACTTTGTTATCTTTGTGATATCTTTGTGTCCTCTATGGAAAAATAAATAATAAACCACAAAGAAAACAAAGAAAAGCAGATAAAACTTTGTTTACCTTGCATTTGGTTAATTATGAACAGTTGCTTAAATTTGCAATTATTCAGTATTTTCCAAATCCTATCACCTATATTAAATTTGCAAATTGCTTAACATAAGATTAAAATAAATGATAACAATTCTTTGAAAGAAGGAAAAAATAATATGGCAAGAGAATTAAAAAAAATTAGCGATTGCATATGGGAAATAGAACCGGAAGCAAGGATGAATGTTCCGGTAAGAATATATGCAAATGAAAGAATTTTAGAAGATATAAAGCATGACGAGAGTATAGCACAAGCATGCAATGTAGCAACACTTCCGGGTATTCAAAAATATTCTTTAGCAATGCCTGATATACACTCTGGATATGGTTTTCCCATCGGAGGAGTTGCGGCATTTGATTATCAAGAAGGAATAATATCACCTGGTGGTGTCGGATACGATATTAATTGCGGTGTCAGAGTAGCTAAGACATTATTAGAATTAAAGGATGTTAAAGATAAATTAAGGGAGATTGTAGATAGCATATTTAGGAATGTGCCAAGCGGATTAGGTTCTTCAGGAGCTATACCTAAGCTAAAAGAAAAAGATTTAAAAGAAGTAATGATAAAAGGTGCAAGGTGGTCAATAGAGCATGGATTTGGAGAGGAAAGCGATTTAGAATATTGTGAAGAGAGGGGTTGCATAGAAGGAGCTGATCCGGAAATAATCTCTTCAAGGGCAATTGAACGGGGTCAAGACCAAGTAGGAACAGTTGGTTCCGGCAATCATTTCGTTGAAATAGACTATGTTGATGAAATATACGATGAGAAAATAGCTAATGCTTTAGGTTTAAAAAAGAATTTAATAATAGTTCAACTTCATTCTGGTTCAAGAGGTTTTGGTTATCAGGTTTGCGATGATTTTATAAGAATAATGAGAAATGCTTCTTCAAAATACAATATTTATTTGGCTGATAGACAATTAGGATGTGCCCCAATTCAATCTAAAGAAGGGAAAGATTATTTTGCAGCTATGGCTTGCGCGGCTAATTATGCCTGGGCAAATCGTCAAACAATAATGTATTTAACAGGAGAAGCTATAAGAAAGGCACTTAATATGAGCAAAAAAGAATTAGGATTGCAATTAATTTACGATGTAGCACATAACATAGCAAAGATAGAAGAGCATATTATTGATGGGAAAAAGAAGAAAGTCTGCGTTCATAGGAAAGGAGCGACACGCGCTTTCGCTGCAAACAATAAAGAATTACCATCTAAGTACATGAAGATTGGGCAGCCGGTGCTAATCCCCGGAGATATGGGAACTAATTCATATATTTTAATTGGAAACGAAACAGCAATGCAAGAAACTTTTGGAAGCACTTGTCATGGCGCTGGAAGATTAATGTCCAGAGCTGCTGCAAAAAAATCATCGCAAGGCAGAGATATAGTAAAGGAATTAGAGAAATCCGGTATAATAGTTCGTTCAGATAGCAAAGCTACTTTAATGGAAGAAATTCCTGAGGCTTATAAAGATGTGTCCATAGTGGTTGATGTTGTTCATAAAGCAGGATTAGCAAAGAAAGTAGCTCGTTTGCGCCCTATTGGTGTAGCAAAAGGATAATGTTTTAATTCTACTGCATTTCAAAGCTCTTCTGAAATGAGCTCTTCCTTACCCAATCGCTTAATTATAGTTGTAGGATGAAGTGCAGATAAAACAATATGACCACTATCCATAATTAAAATAGCGCGCGTTTGCCTTCCGGATGTTGCATCAATTAATTTCCCTTGCTTGCGAGCCTCTTCTCTTAATCTCTTTATAGGAAGCGATTTTGGAGCTACTATACTAATTATCCTTGATGCCATCACAACATTTCCAAATCCTATGTTTATTATTCCTTTCATTTTACCCCCCAAACTTCTCGGAGAATCCTTCTCGGATTCCTCCTTTCCCTGGTCAAAATCTGATTTATTCATAAATTCTCCCCTTTACTATATCTCTTATCTAATTTATCTTTTTTATTGTTTTTCATCTTTCTAATAATAGCATTCAATTTTTTTATTAATTCCAAAATCATATTATTACATTTACTGAATCATATATTTTTTTTAATAAAAAAAATTTTATTCTAAATTTTGAACTTGCTGTCTTAATTTTTCAATTTCGAATTTTAATTCCAATGTTAAATTAGAAATATCATTTAGTAATGATTTGCTAAGAATAGTCTGGACTTCTCTGCTTGCTTCTTGTAAAAGAAAATCCAATTCTTTCCCTACTTGCTCTTTTGTATTAAGAATATTTTCAATTCTTTTAAAATGAGTATCTAAGCGCGTAATTTCCTCAGTAAGATCTGATTTTATTAAATAGTAAAATATTTCTTCAGATAATCGCTGCGGTTGTATTTTGTCTTGCATTTTCATCTCTTGAACTTTCCTGTTAATATTCTCTTCTATGATTTTTTTATTTTTATCAATCAGGATCTTTAATTCTTTAATATTGATATTACATTTATTAACAATTGATAAGATTGATTCTAAAATTAAACTACCTTCTTGCAGACGGGCGTTTCTTAATTCTTCTAATAGCTTATCCCAATTCTCAAAAAAAACAGGCTCAATTAATTCTTTAATTTTATTTTCATCAATTATCAAATTGAATACACCAGGTAAATTCAAAAGATTTCCCAATTCAATTTTATAATTTTCACTTTGAAAGAACCTAAAATTTTCCAAACTATTAATTATTTTATTTAATAGGTCTTTATTTATAAACGGAGATAAAAATTCTGTGCTTAAAAATTTAATCGAGGCTGTTCCTTCTATTTTGCCTCTAAAAAATAATTTTGAAATTCGTTTTCTGGCTTCTTGCTCCAAGAAAGTTAATTCTTTGCTAAAGAAAATATTGATATCCAAGAATCTATGATTTAGGCTTCTTAATTCCATTTTCAATATAAAATGAGGAGTAGAAATAAATTTCTTTGCATATCCGGTCATGCTACTAATCATTTTTGCCCTCCCTGCCTGAATTAATAAAAATTATTTATGAATTTAATCAAGCATTTGAAGTTCATATAATCTTGAATATAGAGGTTCATTTCTCAATAGGTATTCATGATTGCCAATAGCTTTTATTGTGCCCTCATCAAGAACAACGATAAAATCAATATTGCTCAAGCTCGCTAAATGATGAGTAATTATAAAGGCAGTTCTATTCTTTAATAAATTTTCCAAAGCTTCTTGAATATAAGCAATTGATTCAGCATCCAGAGCAGCAGTAGCTTCATCTAAAATAAGGATTTCCGGATTTTTTAAAATTGCCCTAGCTATAGCGATTCTTTGTTTTTGCCCAGTTGAAAGAGATTGACCCCAATCTCCCAAAACAGTATCATAACCGTTCTGCAATTCCATTATAAAATCATGAGCATAAGCAGCTTTTGCAGCTCGGATTATCATATCTTCATCTACATCTTCTAATCCATAAGCAATATTGTTTTTAATAGTATCATTAAATAAAATCGTTTCTTGAGTAACAATCCCAATTTTATTTCTCAAATCTTTTAAAGAGATTTTTTGTATATCAATTCCATCAATTAATATTTGCCCTTCCGTAGGGTCATACAGACGAGGTATTAAATTAACTAAAGTTGATTTTCCTACACCACTGGAACCAATAATAGCTACCTTTTGCCCAACTTTAACTTCTAAATTTATATTTCTCAAGATATCATTGCTATTATATCTAAAAGAAACATTTCTAAATTCAATTTTTTCCCTTATTTTTCTTAAAGGCAATGGATAAGGATCTTCATTAATCCTTATATCTTCATCTAAAATCTCAAAAACCCTTGAAGAAGCTGCTGAAGCTTCTTGAATAACATTGTTTACTCTACTTAATTTTTTAATAGGAGCATACATGAAAAATAAAGCTGTTAAAAAAGAAGTAATTTTACCCGGAGTGCTATATCCGATCCTTATTTGATAATTAGCATAAATCAATACTAAAATAGCTCCGATACCCCCTATAAATTCCATCAACGGTGTAGATAAAGAAACTATCCTGCTTGCATGTAAATTCGCTAATAAGACTTTATTTAAAATTTTTTTAAATTTTTTTAATTGAAAATTTTCCATACAAAAGGCTTTAATAATTCTTGTTGCATACACCATTTCGCCTAAAAGATGAGTTAATTCAGCGATATTTTCTTGCCCGGTTGAACTAACTTTTCTTAATTTTTCACCTAAACGAATTATAGGATAAATGACAAGCGGAAGCAATATAGATGAAGCAAATGCAAGCTTCCAGTCAAGCCAAAAAATATATATAAGTAATCCTAAAAGCGTCAATCCTTCTTTTAGCAAATCCCCAACGGTCTGAGAAACAGCAAGTTTTATTTTTTCAGTATCAGAAATAACTCTTGATTGCAAATGACCTGCTTTATAATTTTGAATATGAGAAATTGATTGATTTATTAAATGATTAAACATTACAAACCTTAAATCTCTTATAATTCTTAAGCCTATGCTTTCCATCATATAAGAAGAAAAATATGAAGAGACGCCTTTACCGAAATAAAAAAATAAAATCATTAAACAAACAGCAAATAAAGCTTTAGAATTTGAATTTATTAATACATCATCCATTAAGCTTTTAACTACCCAAGTTAATAGAGCAGTAAATACAGCTACCAATACCATATTTACTAAAGCAAAAAAAAGCCTTGCTTTATAAGGATTAAGGAATTTTATTAATCTCCAAAAATCTTTCATTTTCTAATCGCTAATTATATTTTAAGCATCTCTTAATGTCAATTGCTAAAAAGGTAACTGGTCAGTTTTCTCCAAAATTATTTATTTAGGATTATATTTTTAAGATCAGATATAGTAGATAAATTTTTCATTTTAAGAGTTTGAAATACACTCATATTAACTGCATGGATATAAGATCCTTTATTACTTCGAGAACCACCAGATATTTTTCTTGATACTACGATAGGACGTAATGTTCTTTCAGCAAGATTATTTGTTAAAGGAACATTTTCATAAAGCAATGCAGTTAATAAATTAACATTTTGCTTATCTATTCTTTTCTGAATCCTTTTAGCATCTTTATATTTATAGCTATAATTTATAATATCATTAATTGCCTGAATAAATTGATTATAGTAATCAATTCTTTCCTCTTTATCAAAAGGTTTTTTGATAATCTCTGATAATTTTGAATACATATCTTTAAGCATTGCGTATAGCTTTATCACTTCATCTGAGGCAGATTCCCTTTCTGCTTCTTCTCTGCATGCTCTTAGTAAATGAGCCCAGCAACTTTGATGCTTCATTTTAATATTTCTATAAGCATAATAGTCATCCCTGACAATTACAAAATCCTCTGGCGAACCCCTATAAAAATTATGAGGTATGGCTTTTCCTCTACTGTTTGTAATCATATAGTAAACTGCTTTAGGAATAGAAAAAGACCATACCCAACAATTATTGCCATTTATCCTCCAGCTTGTTTCATCTGCACAACTATAAACCGATGATTTTATCTCTTCCTTTATCTTTTCATAATAAGAACCTAACCATTTGCTTGCTTTATGTAATAAATTAACTACGCCAGCTTTACTTACTTTTAATCCAAAAAGTATTTTTATAGATTCAACAATCGAATCTAAAGATGATCTCATGCCATATCTTAAATTCATTACATAAAGTAATGTATTTATGCCAAGCCTGCTTTTAGGTATTACTTCAGAAGGGATACCCACAACCTCCTTTTTGCATTTACTACACCACTGCCTCATTATCTTATATAATATAACTTTATATCGCAAATATTCAAATGAAGGAATGTCCTCCACTATATGCTCATAATATGAATTATTAAGACTAAGCAAATTATCGCAAAATGGACAACGTCTAATAAATACTTCCTTGTACTCATCTATTTTTTCAGGCTTCTTACGCCCACTCCCTTTATGACCCTTCTTTGCCCCTACCTTCTTGCTCTCAATAACTTCTTTAGGTACTTCCCCTTCCTTTGTCTCAGCCTTCTTACTCTTTTTGCTTCTTTTGAATATGATGCTATTGTACCTATCTATCGTTGATCTAAGTTTTTCTATAGTCTCCTTTAATTCACTATTTTCCTTTTTTAATCTCCTTATTTCTTTATTTTGTTCCTTTACCCTCTTAATAAGGCTTTCTATCTTATTATTCTTTTTATTTAAACTATTCTTTAATGATTTAATATGAATTACTAACTTCCTTTTTTCTTCATCACTACTACGCCATTTTAAATTAATCATTTAATAATCTCTCCCTTGCTTTCTTTATTAAAGGATATACATAAACATCCTTCTGTATCCCATGATAAAAATAATTCATCCCGCTCCTTCCTTTCCCCTTTGTCCTTCCTAAATATATCCAATTAGCTGCTTTATAACTTGTCCCAGAAAATCTATCTACTTCTACAAAAGTTTCTATTAGCATAGGCTCATATCCATAATATGCACCCCAATCTTGTCTTATCCTTCTTGATATAGATGCCAATATCTTAGATGATAAATACTTTACCTTTACCCAAGGTAATATCAAATATCTACTATTATTTATTATTAAATGTAAATTCTTCTTCCTTCTTTCTGCATCCCATCCTATCCATTTATCCCTTATATTTAAATGCAATACAGCATCTGAAAATCCTATGCATGCTACTAATTTATCATCCAAATAAATTAAATACTTTATGTAATGCCCTACTAATACCTTATATCCTTTGTAATGATAATTATAAATTAAATAATCCCATAACCCTTCTTTATCTTTTCCTCTTGCTATCTCAAATCTTATTTCCTTGAATTGCCCTGCCTTGCCTGTAATCTCTTCCTTAACAATATCAAATTTAATCTGATCCCTTAATGCTCCTCCTTTATTCTTCTGCCTCCTTTTTAATCTTATAGGAGGACAATATATTAATCCAGCTTTATGCATCCTTAATAATACATCCCTACAGGCTCTGTCTTTTAATACACCATTTGCTTGCCTCCAATTTAAAAGCTTACATATCAGCTTGGATTGAAAAGTCCTACTGCTATCCCCATAATCTTTTAAAACATTCTTTATAATCTCTATATCTTCTTGACTGAATTCCTTTCCTCTAAATATGTATTTTTTATTGCATTCATTGTTTTTATCATTCATATATATAGTATAATGATTTTGCTTAGCGTGCACAAGGGGTTTTTCATATATTTTAAAAAAAATTTTTGCTCTAAGATCTTTTTGCCTTGCTAAACTACTTCTTATTTGAATAAAAAACCTTTATTTACCTTAGTTTTGGAGAAAACTGACCAGTTACCTAAAATATCTATTGACAATAATTTTTAGGTTATGATACTATATTTTATGATTTTCGAAAAACTAAACTATTAAATTTTTCTTGGAGCGAAATTTAGAAGGCAAGTGCCTCTTGCTAAGTATGTGTTAGATTTTTATTATGCAAAAGCGAAACTAAATTTAGAGCTTGATGGAGGTCAATATTGCCTAAATACAGGACGATAAAATGATATAGAACTAGACCAGAACTTACGACAGTTTGGAACAGAAGTTTTAAGATTTTCTGATAGAGAATTTTCAATTGATTTTTGATATGGTTCAGAAAAGATTGGAGGAAGAGACCTAATCTTGCCCTTCTCCTAAAAGGAGAAGGAAAGATATTTTAAAAGTAGTTTTGCATATGATATTTGATAGAATTAATAAATATAAAAGAGTTGCGTAATGATAAGATTAAGAAAAAAGGGATTATCGGACAGCGTCATTGGGTTGGCGGTAGGGGAAATAATGAAGCGTTTGGGGATGGTTTTTCTGGAACGGCTAATTCGCGAAATTTCTTTGCGGCTAGGCTGTGCTTTACAGTTGCACCAAATAAAACCCCTTTCATTTGCTGGTGCTTATTTTATCGTCACAATAAAGGAGCTATGCTAAAGTCTATAGAGCAGGTAACCCAGCATATTTCCGTAAAGGATCTTAGGGAGTACATCATTAAGCATGGTTGTTATAGTCCCGAAGAGAACCAGAGAATTTTTGAGAAATGGTTTGCAGGAGCGCCTAGATACCTGTTTAGAGCGATCCACAGAAAATATAAAATTGCAGACCAAGTCATTTGCGACATCGGCTGTTCCTACGGCATGAACTTGGTATTTTGTAAGAAGGGGTCTTACGGTCTTGAAACAGATGATTATTGTGTTAAATTTGCTCATAGTTTAGGTCTGAGTGTCTACCAACGTGATGTTCTTGGAGACGACCTATCGGACCTTCCAAAGGTAGATGTTATATGGTGTTCTGCGGTTTTAGAGCATGTGGAGTCGCCTCATATTCTCCTTAGAAAAATGCATGGTTTGCTGAAGGATGAGGGGTTAGTGGCGGTTTATGTTCCCACTATTCCAATCCTGCCCTCCTTGCGGAGGCTTCCCAGGATTGGTCGCTACTTTGGTGGTCATCTTGCAGCTGACCATATTAACTTCTTTGTACCTCAGACGCTTCGGTTGACCTGCGAACGCGCAGGATTCCGGACGGTGGAGCTATCGCCTTTTTATCCTAGCATACTGGGATTAATGAATCATATACCTGTACTGCAGCGGGTAGTAGATGGCATAGTTTATATAGGGAGAAAGGTGGCAGGATGGGATTATCCGGAGAAAGCATGGAGGATGGTGGCGAACAATAAATTAGGTTTTATAAAAAGGACACAGTAAAGTGGTCGTACAGTTGCTTTAGCCTAAGCACAATGCGATTATGAGCCTCTGTGGTGAAATATAAATTCTCCTTTACTTGAATTAGTAAATTCACCACAGAGACTCAGAGAACAAAGAGAAAAAGGAATAGCTGTTTTAATGTATAATAATAATTTCATTGTAAGGAATATATAGATACGGATGATATAAAGAGGATGGAATTAGATAAAAAAGAAACTTACTCATATAAAATTTTCAAGAATACCCTTTGGAATTTTGCAGGCGGTATAATTATTTTAATAATTCAATTTTTAAGTGTTCCTTATATAGTAAATAAATTAGGAGAGGATGCATATGGAATATGGAGCTTAGTTTGGGTTTTATTAAGCTATTTAGGATTTCTTTCATTAGGATTAGGAGTAGCTTCAGTTAAATATATTTCAGAATATTTTGGTAAAGGAAATTTTGAAGAATGCAATAAGATATTTTGGACATCTTTATTAACCACTGGTTTGCAAGGACTATTTGCTGCAATTATTTTTATTGGTTTTGCACCTTTAATAGTTAAAAAATTTTTTAATATCAGAGCTGATTTAATTTCTGATTCAATAATAGTAGTGAAAATATGCGGTATAGCTTTACTGATAGATTTCCTTTTAGGGACTGTTCAATCTGTCCCATCAGCATTGCAGAGATTGGATATTGTTAATAAAGTAGGATTAGCAATAAATAGCATACAAATAATAGGCATTGTCTTTACATTGATGGTGGGGGGAAAGCTTCTTTCAATTGTAATATTTAGCCTTTTTATTCAGATGTTTGGTGTATTGATTTATTATATCATAAGCCAAAAGCTTTTGATTAAGAGAAAATATATTCAATGGGATAAGGAAACTTTTTGGCTTTTATTAAAATTTGGAGGTTTTGTATCTATAAGCGCCATAATTAGTCCCATTTTAACTAATGTAGAAAAATTATTGATTAGCAATTTATTATCGGTAGGATTTTTAACTTATTATATTGTGCCACATAATTTATTAACTCGTTTTTATTTGATAAGTGCGAGCCTAACAACAGCGTTATTTCCAGCGATGAGTGAAATGAGTGGGCAAGAGGATAAAAGCTATTTATTCAGCACAGTAATTCAAGGGATTAAAGTACTGAGTGCTACAATAGGATGGGCTTCAACATTACTTTTCGTATTTGCAAAGGATTTTTTAATTGTATGGATGGGAGATGCTTTTGCTCAACAGGCAACCCCAGTGCTTCAAATATTATCAATAGCTTTCTGGATAAATATAATTGCTCATATTCCTTTTATTTTTCTTAGGGCTTATGGCAAACCGGAAATACCTGCTATTTATCATTTAATTGAATCAATTTTTTATATTCCCATTGCTTATTTTCTAATTAAATCAATGGGGATTTCTGGTGCTGCCGTAGCTTGGGGTATTAGAGTTCTTATTGATACTATTTTGTTATATTATAGCACAATTAGAATATTAAAATCTTCTATTATTAAAATGATAAGTGCAATTTTTAATATTAATTTGATATCTGCTTTATTATCAGGTTTGCTTATAGCTATTATGAAAGAATTTTTTAACATACCTTTAATATATTCATTGTGCTTGGCTATCATATTGTGCATTTTGGGAGCTTTTATTTTTTGGTTTCGCATATTAAGAGCAGGGGAGAAAAAATTAATATTAGATTTCTTATATAAGATCTTAGCTTTTGCGCTTAATAGGTAAGATGAGAAAATATGATAAGAACTGAAGAAATAAATTTTTGCTTAGTATGTAATTCAAGGGGTTCATTATTATATGAAGGTCTCAGAGATAGGTTGTTCGGTGTTGAAGGAGTATATAATTATTTTTTTTGTGATAGGTGCAAATTCGCTTGGTTAAATCCTCGTCCTATTAAAGAAGATATAGCTAAATGCTATAAAGAATATTATACTCATCAGCCTTCTATTATTAGCAAAGAAATAAATGCGAGAAAAAATAAGATTAAAGAAAAAATTAGAAAATTTATTTTATATTCTTATAGCAATATTCCTATTAGCGATACATTAAGCAGCAGCAAGCTAATTTTAGGGAAAATATTATCATTGTTCCCATCTTTGCTCAAAAGAGCAAGCCCTATTATTCCTAAGTGGTATAATTGCGGAAAGCTTTTAGATATTGGATGCGGCAATGGTTATTTTCTTTATATTATGAAAAAATTGGGATGGAATGTATATGGTATTGAAATAGATGAAGAAGCTGCTAATTTTGCTAAAAGAAATTATGATTTACCTATATTTATTGGATCTTTAGAAGAAGCAAATTTCTCAGAAGGATTTTTTGATGTAATCACTATGAACCATACTATAGAACATGTTTATAATCCTTTAACTTTATTAAGAAAAGCCTACAAAATATTAGTTCCCGGAGGATATATCTATTTAAGGACGCCTAATATAGAAAGTCTGGCACATAAATTATTTAAAAGGGATTGCTTTTTTTTAGATGCACCCCGTCATCTCTGGTTATGGAGTAAAAATTCTATTACAAAAATTTTAGAGAGGGAAAAATTCAATGTGATAAAATTTGAAACTTCAAATTTTTATGCTTCAGTTGTATATGATCAAAGCAAGTTGATTCAGAAACAAGGAAGAGCAGAGTTAAATAAGAAAATTAGCATTGCTGGAAAAATGTTCAGTAAATTTGAACATTTGTTAAAAATAATAAGAATAGATATTAGTGAAGATATTTATTTAATAGCAAGAAAAAGGAATTAAGAATTCACTTCTATAACTTTTCTTTGTGCGATTTGTGCCTGCTTTGTGGTTTCTATATACAGCAATTAGAAAATTTACAAAAATGATAAAAAATAAATTCTAAATTTTGCTTATTCTAATTTTCATCAATTTTATGAGAATCAAAATAATTAAGCCTATGATGGTTAAAGCTATATATTCGCTTGAAAGGTTTTTTATATTATCTCCTCGGAGGAAAATGGCTCTTATTATTTTAATGAAATAAGTAACCGGCAAAGCATAAGAGATAGGCTGTATCCATCTTGGCATATTCTCAATGGGGAAAACGAAGCCTGATAATAATATTGATGGTAAAAATATAAAAAATAATGACGCCATCATTGCTTGCTGTTGAGTTGATACATTTATTGAAACAATAATAGCTAATCCAAAGGAAGATAATAAAAACAATATTATTGCTATGGCAAAATCAAAAAGAGAACCTCTTATAGGAACTTTAAACCATTTGTTTGATACAATGGATACTAAAATAACATCAATAAAAGAAATAATGATAAAAGGAGATATTTTTCCTATCACAATTTGATAAAATTTTAATGGCGACACTAATAATTGTTCTATTGTCCCAAGCTCCTTTTCTTTTACAAATGACATAGAAGAAACTACAATTGATACAATTGAAAGGAGCAGCGCAAAAATTGCTGGCACCATAAAATAAGAGCTTTTTAATTCCTGATTGTACCAAATTCGCAAATTGGGATTAATCAATGGCAATGATGAAGGAAACGCTTTCTTGCTATTTTTTATTGAAAAATTATTAATTATTTGATTACTATATCCTATTATAACATTGCTGGTAATTCCATCGGTTCCATCAGCTATTACGGCAATACTCACATCTTGATTCTTCTTTAATCTTTTTTCAAAATTTTTAGGAATTATCAAAGCAGCTCTTGCAATATTTCCATTAATGTATTTATCTATTTCTCTTGGGTCTTGACAATACCCAATTCTATGGAAATAACCTGAATTAATGAAAGAATCTATAAATTCTTTGCTAAGATTTGAATTATCGGAATCGCAAATAATTGTAGGAATTCTTTTAATATCAAAAGTTGCAGCGTAGCCTAATATTATAAGCTGAAGAATAGGCGCTATTATAAGAATGAGTAAAATTTTCTTATCTCTTTTTATTTGTGTTAACTCTTTTTTTAAAAATATTAATAAATTTCTATAGGAATTCATTTATAAGTAATTAAGCCTCCTTTGCTAATTTTAGCGATGCCAGCGGAGATAAAAACGATGCAGAATATAAATAAGGCTAAATAATCTTTCCAAAGCAAAGAGAAGCTGGTTCCTTTAAGCATAATTGACCTGGTAATCTCAATAAAATATTTAGCAGGGATGACAGTAGTAATCCATTGTATTATTTTAGGCATGCTATTAATGGGGAAAATAAAATTAGAAAGGAGCATAGTAGGAAGAAGGGAAGTAAAAATTGATATAGTGAAAGCTATTTGCTGCGTGTTAGAGATAGCTGATATGAATAACCCTAATCCCAATGCCGCTAATAAAAATAAAATTATAGCAATTAGTAATAGAAATAAGGAGCCTATAAAAGGGAGATGAAAAAATATTTCAGCTATTTTTATCATTAAAGAAGAAGCTAACAATGAAAGAAAGAAATATGGGATAATTTTGCCAACAACTATTTCTTTAGGAGAGAGAGGCGAAATAATTAGGTGCTCAATGGTTCCTACTTCTTTTTCCTTAACTAAGGATAAACTAGTAATTATTACAGCGACCATCATAAGAACAAAAGCTATTAAGCCAGGTATTAGATATCGGGAGCTTTCTAAGAGTGGGTTATACCAAATACGAGCTCTCATATCTATTCTGCCGATTTTAAAGGAATACTTTTGCAATATTTCTTTTTGAAATTTATTTTGGTAGTGATTAATAATTCCATTTAAATAATATAATGCTCCCTGAGATGATTGAGCATTGGAACCATCCAAAATTATTAAAACATTTGCGATTTTATTTGCTTTTAATTTTTTAGAAAATTTGGGATATATGGCTAAAGCAGCAGTAGCTCTGCCATTTTGAATATAATCATCTATTTCATTAAAATTTTCAATTACTTTTATTAATTTAAAATATTCTATTGAATCAAGAGACTTAATGAATTCTCTACTTAAATTTGATTTATCTCCATCATATATTATTAATTTTAATTCTTTTAGATCAAGTGATATTGCATAACCATAAATAAAAAGGAGCAATGACGGAACAAAAATTATTGAAAAAAAGGTAAGTTTATCCCTTTTTAATTCAAGAAATTCTTTAATTGTGAGAGAGATTAATTTTTTCATTATGCTTAAATTTTAAGTATATAAAAATATCCTCAAGGGAGGGTTGAATTTCTTCAATTTTAATGATAGGGACATTAAATTTTCTAATTATGTCTTTTAAATCAATTGATATATCAATTTTCTTTCTTTGGAAAGAGATTCTAAAATCTTGTCCCCAGCTGTAAATATCTAAAATATAAGGTAGATTTTTATAGGAAATAAGAGATCTCAGAGGGGCTTTTGTTTCAATCTGAAAGATTCTAATATGTTCAGATATGTTTTTCTTAAGAACAGAGGGACTACCCTGTATGGCTATTTTGCCTTCATCCATTAAAATTATGTAATCGCAATATTCTGCTTCCTGAAGGAAATGAGTGGTTATGATGATAGTAATCCCTAAATCTCTTGATAATTCCTGAACATAACTCCAAAATCTTACTCTCGTTAAAGGATCAGTCCCGCTGGTTGGCTCATCAAGAAAAATTATTTCAGGCTTATGAAGACTTGCAGAAGCTAATCCTAATCTTTGTTTAAAACCTAAAGGTAGTTTTCCAGCAAGCATATCTTTATAATTATTTAATTCCAATTTTTGGAAAACTTCTTTAATCCTTTCTTCAAGCAATTTATTAGGAAGTCCATAAATACCACCATAGAATCTTAAATTTTCTAAAACCGTTAAATCAGGATACATAGAGAAAATTTGAGACATGTATCCAATACGCTTTTTAATTAATTCCGGATTTACAATAGGTGTTATTCCTAAAACTTTTAGTTCTCCCGATGTAGGAGCTAATAACCCGCACATCATTTTTATAGTTGTAGTTTTCCCTGCTCCATTTGCACCTAAAAAACCTATAATGTTGCCTTTTTCTATTTGAAAAGATATATTATCAACAGCTATAAAATTGTTAAACTTCTTCGTGAGATTGTTAGCATTTACTATATTCATAGTAAGCTATTATGTTAATAAATTTCTGCTCCGCAACCTAAAATCAAGAAAATGATTAGAGTTTATGGAGCTTGAAGATGTTTGAGACTGCAGTAAAAGGCTATTGATAAATAGCATTTCCATATTCACTCTCTCACTAAAGATTTGTGCATCTGTCCCCCTAATTTTAGAAGCTATCATTTCCTCTGGCACTTCTTTATCTACCAAAATCTGAAGCCTATTGCCAATCGGATTGATAAATTTTATTCCTTCTATTTCTTTCAAAGAATCTGCTATTGATGGATTTTCAGTAATAATGCTAAAAACTTTACAATTACTCTTTTCGAGTATCTCTGCATAAGACCCAAATTGAATTATTTTCCCTTCATTGAGAAAGATAATTTTTTTTGCTCTTTCGGCTTCATCCATATAAGCTGTGCTCATAAATACTGTTGTTCCTTCATCAATTTTTTCTTCTATGATTTTAAATAATTCGCGGCGAGAGATAGGATCAATTCCAGTTGTCGGTTCATCTAAAAATAAAATTTCCGGAGAATGAACAAGACAGCATATTATGCTAAGTTTCTGTTTCATCCCACCAGATAATTCTCTTGCTAATCTTTTTCTAAAGAAGGATAAATTAGCTATTTCCATTAATGAATCTATTCTTTTTTTGTAATCCTGAATAGAAAATAATCTGCAAAAATATTTTAGATTCTCTTCTACCGTCAAATTAGCATATAAAGAAAAATGCTGTGATAAATAGCCAATGCTGTTTTTAATTTTGTTGTGCTGCTCCGGGAGCTTATAATTCAATATTTTAATATTCCCTTTGTCAAAGTTAAGAAGACCACATAGAATCTTTATTAAAGTAGTTTTTCCTGCGCCATCCGGACCTACTACAGCAATAAAATCTCCTTTCTCTATAGTAAAAGAAATGTTATCTAAAGCGATAAGTTTTTTATTAGGGAGTGCGTAAATTTTTGTAAGATTTTCTACCGAAATAGTAGGATTCATTCTAAACTATCTTTACGATGTCGTATATATTCTATTATGCCGGGCATAATTGAAATTATAATAATAGCAAGAATGACTAAAGTAAAGTTCCTTTTCACAATGGGAATATTGCCAAAATAATAACCACCTGATACAAAAAGGGAGACCCACATAATTCCTCCTATAACATTAAAAGTGATAAATCTTATGTAAGTCATTGAGCCGATGCCGGCAACAAATGGAGCAAAAGTTCTTATGATTGGGACAAAGCGTGCTAATATTATGGTCTTTCCACCATATTTTTCATAAAATCTATGTGTCTTTTCCAAATGTTTTTTATTAAGAAATCGGACATTTTCTTTATGGAAAATTTTCGGTCCGACATAATAACCTGCCCAATAATTTACGGTATCTCCTGCAATAGCAGCTATTGATAAAAGAATTAAAAGAAGATTATGATTTAAAGCTCCGATTGCTGCGAAGGCTCCTGCAGCAAATAAAAGAGAATCTCCGGGCAATACTGGTGTAATTACTAAACCAGTTTCACAGAAAATTATTGTAAAAAGTATAGCATAAGTCCAAACTCCATAATCTTGAATTATGACGCTGAGATATTTGTCTAAATGAATTATAAAATCTATAAATTGAAAAATTAAGTCCATAAATTAATTGAATATAGTATCATTTTTTTATTCTTTTTCAACTTGAATGATTGAATCAGCATAAATTCACCAAGAGACACAGAGAACACAGAGATAAAATTGACTCTGCGCCCTCTGTTGTCTGTTTTT
>CAYREJ010000002.1:0-12403 GCA_964423235.1 uncultured Acidobacteriota bacterium
GCTTTGCGAGCTTTGCGTGAAATAATTATTTGAATGCTCACGCAAAGAACGCAAATCCCCAAAAGCCAATCCAATGGCAAAAAAATTAAAACCACAAAGTGAACAAATAAAGAAGTTAAGAGGTTAAGAAGATAAGAAAAATTAGAATCTAAAAATAGCATAAAGGAAGCTCAACATAATAATTTTGCAAAAAATTAATCAGTTAATCACCAGGGTGATGAAATAATTTAGTGCGATAAATGCTTTATTGTTTTTGAGGCAAAATTATCGCAGTAAGAATTATAATTCCTTAATGTTTCTTCCATACTATCCCCTCCAAATTTCTCTAATAAATATTTTGAAATGATAAAAGCTAACATATTTTCTCCAATAATGGCAGCTGAATTTACAGCACAAATATCCGCTCTTTGATAATTAGCTTTACCTTTGTCTTTAGTTAATATATTCACTGATGGTAAAGGCTTCTTAAGAGTAGGTATGGGTTTCATTGCAGCTTTAATCCTTATCTCTTCTCCATTACTAATTCCGCCTTCGATTCCTCCAGCATTGTTCGTTTTCCGATAGTATCCCTTCTCTTCATCATAAAAAATAGCATCATGAATTTCAGAGCCAAATTTTATAGCCGAATCAAAGCCTAAACCTATTTCTACTCCTTTTATGCCAGGTATAGAAATAATAGCAGAAGCAATAGCTGCATCTAATCTCTTATCCCATTGAATATAACTGCCTAAACCAGGAGGAACACCCTTCATTATTATTTCAAAAATTCCCCCTAATGAATCTCCTGTCTTCTTTGCATATTCTATCAACTTTATCATTTCTTTCTTCGCTTCTTCTTCTACACATCTTAAAGCAGAGAAATAATCAATATTGTCGGCTTCTTCAAAAGATACTTCTTTCTTCGATATTGAAACTCTCCCGATTGAAATAATATGGCTCGTGATATTTATATTAAAGGATTTTAAAAAAAGTTTGCATATTGCTCCAGCAGCAACGCGTGCTGCGGTTTCTCTGGCACTTGCTCTCTCTGATATATTCCGAATATCACTCTGATTATATTTAATAATCCCTGCTAAATCAGCATGTCCAGGCCTAGGATATAATATGCTCCCTTCCGCTTCATAATTCTCCTCCGGAGACATTATTTTTTCCCACTTTTTCCATTCCTGATTCTTTATCATTATTGCAATTGGACTTCCTATCGTTTTGCCAAATCTAAGACCACTCAAAATTTTAATCTCATCTCTCTCCTTCTTCATTCTTTCACTTCTCCCCTCCGCAATTCTTCTCCTTTTTAATTCATTTTTAATATATTCAACTGATATTTTTAAGTTTGCAGGAATTCCTTCTAAAATTACTACCAATGCTTCCCCATGGCTCTCTCCTGCTGTTAACATCCTCAAAGTTCCCATTTATTAGTATCCCTAATAGATTTTTTTTATTATCTAATAAACTCAGAAAAAAAACAATTAAATAACCCACATAAATTTATCTTAAACACCAACTCCGAATTTCTAAATTCAAACCCAAAGCTTCAGAATGCTTTCTAACGCTCACTGATTCGCTTACCCATTTATTAGCCAATTAATCTGAGCTTACAAATTCAGTTGGCAATTCAAAAAAAGTGGATAGTTCAGAGGGAGGTAAATGGATGAACCGGCTATTCAATCAATTGATTTAAATGTTCATATTGCTTTGGAAACTCAGCCGTAAATCTTAAAAATGATGGAATTGGATATCTTATGCCATTTTTATGGGTCTCTTCCAAACCGAATAATACTTCGCTTAATTTTTCAATGGGGATAGTAAAAGCCATTTCATCATCTTGAGTCAGACCAAATACTCTATCCCCATAGCAAGGAACAATAACTTTACATTGCCGACTATGCATAGTTTCAATAATACTAAATGCGCAATCAAGCCTGCTTGATATTTTTGAATTTAAATAACCCCCTTTTTTATAAAGGGCTGCTGCAATTAATCGCATTATTTGTGCTGAATTTCCATATATCATTATTAAATCTGGACTAAATTGGGTTCTTGCTAATGGTGATATTGCAAGATATTCATATTCTTTGAATAGAAATTTTGGAACTTCCTTCTCTGTTAGCTCTCCAGCTTCTAATGTCTCAGTATACATTCCACAAGCTACATTTCCTTTTTCATAATACTCTACCGATTTTCTAAACCCAAATGCTATTTTTGCTAACGGACAAGATATATCATCACCAGTCAATAATAACGACCAGCCATATCTTCTGCTAATAGAAATTGCCTGGCATATTGCCACTTTTATATCTAAATCTTGAACGGGCTTTTTAAACTTTCCTGAAATTTTCTCTTCTCCTTTTACCATCTTTATTGCAAGTGGAAAAGTTTGTAATCTTAAATAATTTTCTAATATCTTACATTCTTTTTCCATAAACTCCTCCTGCATTTATTTTTTTATCATAATAAAATTATTAATCCTTTTACAAGGGACGATATTGGCTCTTTATAACCTTTTGCTACATAGTTCTTTAGTTGTATATCTTCCCTTTATTTTCAATAGGCTGAATAGAAGAAATTCGCTTTAAAATTCCAATCCTTGTGAGAGCAAAATCATATTTTACAGGATCTTGAGGATCAAGCTTTTTTAAATTATTAGTTATCTCTTCTGCCATTTTCCAAGAAGGATTTTTTCTTTTAGTTAAGCCTAAAGATTTGGCAATCCTGCAAATATGAACATCTACTGGAATTATTAGAATAGAAGGAGGAATCTCATCCCATAAGCCAAAATCAACTCCATCATCTTTTCTTATCATCCACCTTAAAAATAATAACCATCTCTTACAAGCACTTCCGTTCTTAGGCGAAGAATACAAAAGCTTTAATTTCTTCTCGCAATTATAATAAGATAATGAGATTCTTAAAAAATTTTGACTTATTTCTGTCAAGGCTTCTTTTAAATCATCTTTCATTTCAATAATCGGAACAAAATAATTTTTTAGTCTTCCATTTTGATTTATCAAATAATGAATTGCATAAAGCAACGATAAAATTGTATAAGTATCGAAAAATCTATGATAAATCCTCTTTTTCAAAAAACTATTTTCTATGATCTTCCATTCTTTCAATCTTTCGTATGGGTCAGGATTTAATTCTTTAAGAATTTTGCTTATGCTTCTTTGAATCTGTTTTACATTTCCTATTGCCATTAATGCTGATATTAATCCCACTATCTCTTTATTATTTTCAGAACTATATTGATGAGCAAACATAACAGGGTCTGTATATAAATATTCTTCCTTATAAGCTTGATAATAGTAATCTAAAATATTTTCACTCATAAAAATCAAATCTAAATCCGCCAATGAAAATTTTTAGCCAAGAAATAAATAATTAAACATTAACTATTTTAATGGTAAAATTTTGCCGATGGAAAATAAGCAGGCGTCTTCTTCATATATTCTATATAAGAATCACCAAAACGATTTATAAGCTCTTTTTCTTCATTTTTTGTAATTGCTACTACGGCAGCAAAAGTTATAAATGCTTCAATTAATGCTTCTATAGTTCCATTGATCAAAGCGAAACCAAAAACAAAATGAATAATCATTGAATACAAAGGATGACGCAAGAAGGAATAAATTTTTTGATCAACCAACTTATCCTCTTCGGGGAAATAAGTATATAGCATAGCTGCTCTATCCAAACCTAAAACTGAGAAAGCTTTGTATCCAATATAGAGAGCCAAAATTGCTATCCCTAAACCAATTATCTTGAAGAGCTTATATTTTAAAATTACAAATCCGCCAGTAAATAATGGATGTACTATTTGAAAAGTGTTTGAGATGAAGCCGGGCAAAAAATAGCGATAAAAAGCTTTTTTGTAGGCGCTATCCCCGAATTTTTTAATGTAAGCAGCTTTATTTTTATGAAATCCGAATCTGATATTTGAAACCCATCCTACAGCAAATATAAGCTGTGCGAATATATTTATACCTATAAAATGTTTTTCAACTTGCGCAAAGTTAATCAGAATAAAACTTTCTATTCCTATTAGCAGGGAAACAAACAGATAGATTAATATAGGATGAGGGACACCTATTTTTTTACATAGATTATCTGCACTGCTATTTAAAGAATTTTTCAGCATCAATCTGTTTTCATAATGATTGAGCAAGAAGTGCTTTTAGATAATTCCAAAATTTTGATACAGTAGAAATTTGAACTCTTTCGCTTGGAGAATGTGGATTTTCAATTTGGGGACCGACTGAAATCATATCCATTTTCGGATATTTTTCTCCTATGATGCCACATTCTAAACCTGCATGAATTGCTTTTACTTCCGGTTCTTTATTAAATAAATCCTTATAAACATTTTTAGCCAGTTTCAATAAATTAGAATCAGGATTTGGTTTCCAACCAGGGTAAAAGCTACTAAATTCAATTTTAGCATTTGCTAAATCTGCAAAAGCTTTCATTCTATCCAAAGTAGCTTTTAACGCTGAATCTACTGAACTTCTACTATTTATTCCTATTATTAATTGATCCTTTTCTACATTTACTATGGCAAGATTTGTAGAAGTCTCTACTAATCCTTTTATATCAGCACTCATAGCTAAAACTCCATGCGGCAAAGCATATAAAAGATTTATTATCTTTTTGCTCAATCTGGGAATTACTCCATTATTTCTTAAAGGATTTGTTGTTTTTTCTATTTCAATTTTTAAGTCCTTGTCTTTTTTCTCATATTCTATTCTTAAAGAATTTTCCAAATCTTTTAATATTCTTTCACAGGATTCATAAGCATTTTTGTTTATAGCTATTATAGCTTCTGCCTCGCGTGGGATAGCATTCCTTTTATTTCCACCCTTAATATTAATTAAAGAAAGTTTAACATTTTGCATTAATTTAAAAAGAACTCTTGATAAAATTTTTATTGCATTCCCTCTTTCTTCGTGAATATCAACACCGGAATGACCCCCTCTTAATCCTGAAACTTTTATTCTCACGCTTACAAAATCTTTAGGCAGTTTATCATATTTAATTTTTATTTTTATTGTGCTATCAGCACCACCTGCGCACCCTATATAAATTGCTCCATCCTCTTCACTATCTAAATTGATTAATCTATTATAGGTTAAGAAATCTTTTTTTAAATTATTTGCTCCAGTCAAGCCTGTTTCTTCATCAACTGTAAATAAAAATTCAATTGGAGGATGGGATAAATCTTTACTTTCCATTACAGCTAAAGCATTAGCTATTCCTATTCCATTATCAGAACCGAGCGTTGTTCCTACAGCCATTAAATAATCTCCCTCTATTTTTAATTTTAAAGGGTCTTTAGAAAAATCATGAATCACATCGCTATTTTTTTCACAAACCATATCCAAGTGACATTGTAGAATTAAACCGGCTGAATCTTTTTTATTACCAATAGCAGGTTTCCTCACGACAACATTCCCTACTTCATCTCTTTTCCATTCTAAATTATTTCTCTTCGCCACTTCTATTACATAATCTCCGATTGCTTTTTCATTTTTAGAACATCGCGGAATTTGCCTTATTTTATCAAAATGAGACCAAACTTCTTTAGGTTCTAATTTTGTTATATCGGTATTCACTTTTATCCTCCTTATATAAATAAAATTTAGACTATATTAAAGTATTCTTTTAAGAGATTGTAAACCCTCTTGTATATTTTCAATGGAAGTAGAAAAAGAGAATCTAAGATGTCCTTCACCATCCGGTCCAAAAACTAACCCCGGCACTGTTGCTACATGCGCTTCTTCTAATAATCTCCTGCTGAATCGCCAACTATCATTATCATATTTTTTAATTCTCGGAAATGCATAAAAAGCGCCCCCGGGCATCTCGCATTCAAAACCAAGAGAATTCAATCCATTAACTAATAAATCTCTTCTTTTCTTATATTCAGATAAATTATTTTCAATGAAACCTGAAGAATGAGTTAAAGCTTTTAAAGCTGCATATTGAGTCGGAGTATTTACACCATTGGAAGAATTCAACACTATTTTTTTTAACCCGGAAATGAAAGGCTCTGGTGCTACTGTATAACCGATTCTCCACCCTGTCATCGCATAAGATTTAGATAAACTAAAAACAGTAATTGTCCTTCTAAAAATATTTGGAAATGAAGCTATTGAAATATGCTCCGTTTCATAAATAATGTGCTCATAAGATTCATCAGATATTATTATTAAATTTTTTTCCTCAGCAAATTTTGCAATTTCTTCTAATTCTTCTTTTGAAAAAACACAGCCAGTAGGATTTTGTGGAGAATTAACATATACAGCTTTTGTTTTAGCTGTATATTTCTGCTTAAGTAAATTTGTTATTCCTTCTTGCTTCGCAAGCCATATATTAACCAAATTTAATCTTCCGCCGCTGAGACTGATAAAATCTTTAATGGGGGTCCAATAGGGTGAAAATACTAAAACTTCATCCCCTTCATTTAAAATAGATTGAAAAGCACCAAATAATCCTTGCATTCCTCCATTAGTAACAATAATATCATCATTAGCAGCGGGAATCTTATTGTATTGGTTCACTTTATTTTTAATTGCTTCTATTAGTTCAGGAATACCACTTGAAGGAGCATATCTTGTCTTATTTTCTTTAATAGCTTCCCAACAAGCTTCTTTAATATAATCTGGGGTAGCTGGAAATGGTTCTCCTCCTTCAAATTGATAAATTTTGATCCCTTTGGCTCTCATCTCAAGAATTTGATTCCTTATTTTTACAATTTCAGAAAATCCAGTTGCTTTAATTCTATCAGATAATTCAAACATTTTCCCTCCTATTATTGAAGCAAATCAATTAAATTATTATAAATAAATGCTTCTATTATTGTCAATCATTTTCAAATATTTTTATAAGCTGCCCCATCTCTTCTATTAGCCTATCACACACTTCCTTTAACCTATCACCTATAACCTATTACCTATTACCTATTACTTATCCCAACTTATTTGATTTTATTTTAATTAATAAATATACTATGGAGGAATAGCGTTTGTGCTATTCAAAAAACAATAAAGGAGTAAAAAAAATGATTTATCTTCTAATTATAATAGGGGTCATTATTATTTGGATAGTAGCTATATATAATAGATTAGTTACTTTACGGATGAGAGTTAAAAATGCTTGGCATCAAATAGATGTTCAAATCAAAAGAAGACATGATTTAATTCCTAATTTAGTGAACACTGTAAAGGGATATATGAAATATGAGCAAGAGACTTTGAATAAAGTAATGGAAGCGAGGGCTAAAGCTGTATCAGCAGGAACAATTGCAGAAAAAGCGAAAGCTGAAGGGGAATTGAGTGGTGTTCTATCAAGACTATTTGCTCTTTTTGAAAATTATCCGGATTTAAAAGCTAATCAGAATGTTTTAGCACTTCAGGAAGAACTAACAACTACAGAAAATCAAATTTCCTTTGCACGTCAGCATTATAATGACAGTGTAATGTTATATAATACAAAGATACAAGTCTTCCCGAGCAATATCATTGCTGGACTTTTCAAATTCAATCCTGAAGAATTCTTTGAAGCACCGGCAGAAGAAAAAGCTGTTCCCAAAGTAGATCTATCTTTTTAATAATATAAAATATAAATTATGATAGCATAAAATCATGCCTATAAATTTTTATGAGCAGCAATCTAAAAATAAAAGAAAGACTTTATTTCTAATTTTAATATTTATAGGAATTTTAGGGTTCATCGGATATGGAATTGATACATTATATTTAGGGATTAATTTTCCTTTTGCAACCATAATAGCAGTAGCAATCGCATCAATTCAGAGCTTAATAGCTTATTATGCTGGGGATAAATTAATTTTGGCTACTGTGGGAGCTAAGGAGCTTGATTTAAACATCCCTGAGGAAAAACAACTTTTTAATGTAGTAAAAGAGATGTCGATAGCTTCTGGAGTTTCTATGCCAAAAGTATATATTTTTCCTGAGGATTCTCCAAATGCTTTTGCAACTGGGAGAGATGAACATCATTCTTCTATAGCGGTAACTGATGGTTTATTATGGACTATGAACAGGGAAGAATTGCAAGGAGTAATAGGACATGAAATGGCTCATATAAGAAATAGAGACATATTAACAATGACAATTACAAGTGCCCTTTTAGGAGCTATAATTTTATTATCAGATTGGGCAAGGAGAATGCTTTTCTCAACTGGCGGCAGATCAGGAAGAAGTAGAAAAAGCGGCTCATCAAATATTATAATCTTAATAATATTTCTAATTTTGATTATAATAGCTCCCATTATAGCTCAACTAATGGCTTTAGCAGTATCAAGAGCCAGAGAATATATGGCTGATGCTGGTTCCGTAGAGTTTACAAGAAATCCTGAAGCATTAGCTAAAGCTTTAGAAAAAATTGCACATCACGCTGATAAGATAGTAGATAAAGCTACTTTAGGAATAGCTCATCTCTTCATTTCTGATCCATTAAACAGGAAGCTCAATAATAAAGAAAGCTTTTTTGCAGAATTGTTCAGCACGCATCCCCCTATTTATAAAAGGATTCAAATATTAAGAGGAATGAAAGAATAAAATGCAAATGATTCCTCATATAAATGAAGAGAAAAAATCTTTTCTTATCAATTATATTAATGGATTAATTAGCTCAAATAAGATAAATTTTTCAGGTAGCTTATTGAAAATAGAAAGTCTACAAGGCGACGCCTCCGAAAGAAAATTCTACAGAATAAAAAATGAAGCAAATAATTCTATCGTTTTAATTATTAATAATGAACCCTTTGATAAAGACTCTTTTCCTTATTTAATTCAGCAAAGATTATTCAAAGATTTAGGAATTCCGGTTGCTGAGGTTTATTATGCCGATGAAAAAAAAGGATACATTATCATTGAGGATTTAGGAGATTCTACTCTTCAAAGTATTTTAAAAAATTTATCTCATAAAGAAAAAAAAGAAATATATTTGAAAGCTATTGATATACTAATTAAATTTCATCATATAGAGGAGCACTATAAGAAAAATCATTCACTGGCTTTTCAGTTAGAATTTGATACGAAAAAATTTTTTGATGAATTAATATTCTTTTATGATAATTTTTTTTACAGAATGCTAAAATTAAATATACCAAATGAAAGGGAGCAAAAGATAAAAAAATATTTTTTGGAAATTGCATCTTATTTATCTCGCAGACCAAAAATATTGACTCACAGGGATTATCATTCAAGGAACATAATGGTGAAAAATTATCAGCTCTTCATAATTGATTTTCAGGATGCCAGGATGGGTCCTAAAACTTATGATATAATTTCATTACTAAGAGATTCTTATGTAGAGATAGAAGAAGGATTAAGGGCAGAGCTGCTAAAATATTTTTTATCAGAAGCTGAAATAGGAAAGGAGGAAGAATTGGAAAAAGAATTAGTATATATGGGCATACAAAGGAATTTAAAAGCTCTGGGGACTTTTGCTTATCAATATTGCGAGAAAGGGAATGGAAATTATCTTAAATATATTCCGAGAACAATTAAATATATAAAGGAAAATTTATCGGCTTTATCAGAATTAAAAGGATTTAAAGGAGCGCTATTGCCATATTTGGAAGAATTTCAATTGGAAAAGATGAAAGTTCCATAAGCACTGTATTATTAATAAAATAATCATTTTTATTTCATTTTAACAAAAGGATGTGATAAAGATGGAATATTGCGAAATAGAAAAAATAGGCGAATATGTAGGTAGAGAAGTAGCAATAAGAGGCTGGCTATATAACAGGAGATCAAGCGGGAAGATTCATTTTTTATTAGTGAGAGATGGGACGGGGATAATACAATGTGTAATGGCGATAAATGAAGTGCCTGAAGATATATTTCATTTAGCGGATGAACTGCCGCAAGAATCCTCTTTAATTATCTATGGAAAGGTTAGAGAAGATAAGAGGGCACCCGGAGGATATGAGATAAATGTTTCAAATTTAGAAGTTTTTCATATATCAGAGCCATTTCCAATAGCTTTAAAAGAGCATGGAGCTGGTTTTTTATTAGAAAACAGGCATTTATGGTTGAGGTCAAGAAAACAGCATAGTCTAATGAGAATAAGACATAATGTAATTTCAGCAATAAGAGATTTTTTTAATAATAGAGGATTTCTTTGTGTAGATACTCCAATATTTACTCCATCAGCTTGTGAAGGAACGACCACATTATTTGAAGTAAAATATTTTGATGAGAATGCATATCTTACACAGAGTGGACAATTATACAATGAAGCAACTTGCATGGCATTTGGCAAGGTTTATTCATTTGGACCTACTTTCAGAGCGGAGAAATCTAAAACTCGTCGTCATCTTACTGAATTTTGGATGGTTGAGCCTGAGATAGCTTGGGCAACATTAGATGATATAATGGAATTAGCGGAAGATTTTATTGTGTATATAGTGGAAAGAGTATTAGAGAAATGCAAGAGGGAATTAGAATCTTTGGAAAGAAATATCAAGCCACTTGAAGGAATTAATAAGCCATTTCCGAGAATTTCTTATACAGAGGCAGTAGAATTTCTTCAAAAGAAGGGCTCAGGAATAAAGTGGGGGGATGATTTTGGTTCCCCGGATGAAACAATGCTATCGGAGAATTATGATAAGCCGGTGATGGTTCACAGGTATCCGGTAAAATGCAAAGCTTTTTATATGGAGCCGGACCCAGAGAATCCTGAAGTTGTGCTTTGCGTGGATTGCTTGGCACCGGAGGGATATGGAGAAATCATAGGCGGTAGCCAAAGAATTCATAAAAAAGAATTATTAATGGAAAAGATAAAAGAATTTAATCTTCCTATGGAAGCTTTTCAATGGTATATTGATTTAAGAAGATATGGAACTGTTCCTCATAGCGGTTTTGGAATGGGAATAGAAAGAGCAGTGGCTTGGATAGCTGGAATAGAACATGTGCGAGAAGCTATCCCATTTCCAAGAATGCTTTATAGAATCTATCCATAAAAATGAAATAGAATTACTATGCTTAAAAATACTTTTCAGCATATTCCATCAATAGGAGAAAAAATAGAACGTCATTTATGGAATAGTGGCATCATATGCTGGGACGATTATTTCAAATACACACACACACTAAAGCTTCCTTTCACTATCCAAAGAAATTTGGAAATTTTTATCAGTAAATCCATAGATGCCTTAAACAATTATGATGCTTTATTTTTTGAAAAATTTATGCCCGCTAAATTGCTGTGGAGAATTTATCCAGAATTTAGCGAACGCTCAGCTTTTTTAGATATAGAAACTGCCGGCGAAAAAGGCAAACAAGAATATATTACTGTTATAACATTATATGATGGAAAGACAGTCAAAACCTTTGTAAAAGGAGTCAATCTGGACTGTTTCCCTAAGGAAATCCTAAACTATTCTCTTATTATTACCTATAATGGGAAATTATTTGATATCCCTTTCATTTTACATACTTTTAAAGGACTGCAATTACAAAGTGCTCATATTGATTTGCGTCCTTTACTTCCTAAGCTTCAAATAAGAGGCGGTCTTAAATCCATAGAAAAACAATTAGGCTTGCACAGACCTAAATTCTTAAAAGGAATAGATGGCTATCATGCAATAATTTTGTGGGAAAGATTTCAAAAAGGAGATAATAGAGCTTTAAATGCGCTAATAAGATACAATCAGGAAGATGCAACCAGCTTACATTATATTATGCACTATGCTTATAATAAAATGGTAAAAGATTATCCTATCAATATAAAAAATTTACCACTACCTAAAAAACCTGCTTTGATGGAAGTAGATCCCTCCATTTATTATGAAGTAAAAAAATCAATTTTATAAAATTAATCTTTTCAATTTACTTTCCACCAGTGCATCTTAACATTTCCTTTTAATTTCTTTTCTAATCATATAATTTAGAAACCCACTCATTTCTTATAAAAATTTACATTAATAATAGTCATAATTCTTTATTACTATTTAGCATTTTTTTTTGATGAGCATGGATAGATGTTTCTTAATCTTTTTTACTTTAATCTAACAATTATAATAATTTGAGCTCCTTGAGAACCTCCGCTACCTTCTCATCTTTATTCGCTAATACCTTAAATGCCTCTACAAATTTATGCAACCTCTCCCTATCCTTCACCAACTCCTCCTCTATATCCTTCACCCTAACCTCAAAAGGTTTCACCATCGTCCTCCTGTCCCATATCGCAAATCCTATCGTCACTGCCGTTATCCCTATAAATACCACTACCAACATCCACATATAATTCATATTCTGCTCAAACCTCTTATCCACCTGCTCAAATCTCTTATTCATATCTTCTCTTAATTCCACAAATCTCTTATCTACTTGCTCAAATCTCTTATCCACTGAATCCTTAAATTCCCCTAATG
>CAYREJ010000002.1:12503-15748 GCA_964423235.1 uncultured Acidobacteriota bacterium
CTGCTCAAATCTCTTATTCATATCTTCTCTTAATTCCACAAATCTCTTATCTACTGAATCCTTAAATTCCCCTAATGTCGCTTCTATCTTTATTAACCTCTCCCTATCCTCCTGCGTAAATGTTACCTCTTTACTATAGGATCCACTAAGGATTAAAATTAAAATAAAGATTATTAATATTATTATTTTCATTTTTTTTCCATTATTTTTGCAAATATATTCTAATTAAAATCTGATACAAAGTCAATTTAGGTTCTTGCAAAGCCTGATAGCCAATTCCCTTCGGTGTTCTCTGTGGTTTAAATAAGTTCAGTTCTCGTCGTGATAATATTTAATCCAATCAGCTCATGGAAGAAAAAAAGAATAAGGAATCTCATCAAAATATCTGAAAAAGAATGAATAAAATATATGGTGGGCTGTGCAGGATTCGAACCTGCAACCTATGGATTAAGAGTCCATTGCTCTACCAGGTTGAGCCAACAGCCCAATAGATGTGGTGCACTCGGAGGGATTTGAACCCTCAACCTTTGGCTCCGGAGGCCAATGCTCTATCCAGCTGAGCTACGAGTGCTTCTGGCGCGCCCGAAGGGATTTGAACCCCCCACCTGCGGATTCGAAGTCCGACGCTCTATCCTGCTGAGCTACGGGCGCCCACTCAGCTTAATTTATCAACTAAATAAATTACATTAATAGATAATAAAAGTCAACTTTATTATAGAATAATTATTAGTCCTTTTTTGCTAATACCTATTTGAAATATTTTTTAATTTAATGTTGGCTTGATAAGTTGCACAAAGCGTGGATCATCCATTAATGAATAAAATTCATTAACCTCTATTTGGTCTAAAGGGAAACCTTGATTAATAGCTTGCTCAAGATAATTAAGAGCTTTGTCAAACTCATTCTCTTTATAAAATATAAGTGAAGCCATATACAAAAGATGCTTATCATTAGGATGTTCACTAAGGAAATATAAGCATTTTTCTTTAGCTTGCTGAAGCTCATTAGAATAAAGCAAGGCTAAGCAAAGAGAAATTTTAATAAGATGCTTATTATTTCCTAAAAGCAAGGATTGCAGAAATGCTCTTGCGGCTTTTTTCCATTCATAAATTTCCAAATAAATTTTTCCTAAAATTTCCCAAGCATAGCTATCATTTTTATCTATTAAAATAGCTATCTTTGCATATTTAAGAGCTAATTTATAATTCTTAATGTAATAATGACACAAAGCAAGATTAGGATAAATATTTTGATGTATTTTTAGACTATCCTTAAAATATTTTATTGCTTCTTCATATTCTTTATTTTCCATTTTACAAGTTCCTGCTAAACTGAGAGCATAATAACCTAAATTAAATTTTCCTGATAACAAATCCGGTTGTCCCTCTAAAACAGTTTTAACGAATGAAAAAGCTTTCTTAGGCTTATTAGCAAATAGATAAGTTAGTCCGAGTAATAATTTAAACCAATAATCATTTGGATTTGATTTAAGAGCATCCTTTAATAATTTATTAGCGGATTTAATTTTTTTGGTTGAAAGATAAAGTGAAATTAAGGAGTCCATCCAAATATAAGTAGGTTTAATATTTACTGCTTTCTCATAAGCTTTTGTAGCTTTTCTGACTTTGTTCGCTTTCAAATAAATTTCACCTAAAAGAGCCCACGCTTCAGAAAAATTAGGTTCTTTCTTTAATATGCCATTAAGTTTTTCTATGGCTTTTGATTCTTTTCCAATAAAAGAATGAAATTCAGCATATACTAAAACCAGCCATTTATCTTTTGGGTATTTTTGTATAGCTTCTTCAAGAATACTAATTGATTCTTTAGTGTCTCCTCTTTGATAATTGTCCCATACTTTATTCATTAGCTTTATTATTTGCTTATTACTCATTGAATTCATTTTCATTTTTTAATTCTACATTTTTTTTAATTCCAAATCAATAATAAATCTATTTCTTAAGAACTTCAATATCCAAATTTAATTTCACTTTTTTTGGATTTTGAGGTTGTTGTTTAAACTCAACTGAAAGAGCATTGGAAAAATTTTTTCTAACATTATCACCTAAAAGCGATATATCAATGCTCATCTTTTTAATTTTTTCTAAATCAGCTCCATCAATTTTTATTCTTATTTTTTTATAAACTTCTTCTTCCTTCTCTTCTGCTTTTTCTTCTTCCTTTTTGGAAATTGTAAGGGGCTTCAGCAAAGATTCGATAGCATCTTCTGCAAATTTTTTACCTTCATTTTGAGAGGGTTTAATCTTCAAAGAGGCTTCTCTTAATGCTTGAAGTTGTTTATCAATTTCTTCCATTGAGCGGAGCGAAATTTTTTTAACAGAAACTTGAGCTTTTTCTGCTTTTTCAGCTGCTACTTCAGCAAATTCAACTTTTTCTTTTTCCAATTCTTCTTTAGTGATGAAAATTTGTTTTTCAAAAGAAGAGGAAGCTTGAGATGATGCAGGAGAAATTTGGGAAGGAGAAGTCATTTTTTGGGTCGCAGGTGAAGGTGTGCTTAAAATAACAGTAGCTTTTTTTGATTCTGTTTGCTGCAGAGCTTTTGTCCTAATAGCAATTAAAGTAGCTTTTGATATCCCTTTTAATGTTTCAAAAACTCCCTTGCCGTAAATAGCAGCTGCTTCATAATAAGGCAAATTCTTTGGATTTAGAACTTTGTTAAGGTCCTCAACAGGCAAAATATTTTTTAAATCTCTTTTATTATACTGGTATACCAAAGGAATAGCATCTAAATTTAAATTCAGTTCAGTAAGATTTTGCTTTAGATTTTCTAAACTCTCCACATTAGCTTCTAACATAGGAATTTGAGAATCAGCAACGAATACAATACCATCAACTCCTCTTAGAACTAATTTGCGCGTGCTATTATAAAAGACTTGTCCGGGTACAGTATATAATTGGAACCTTGCTTTGAAACCTGCAATATTTCCTACATCAATAGGTAATAAATCAAAAAACAAAGTTCTATCTGTTTGAGTTTCCAAGCTAACTAATTCTCCTCTTGAAGTAGGAGATGTCTTCTTGTATATATATTGAAGATTAGTAGTTTTTCCACATAATCCCGGACCATAATATACTATCTTTGCAGCCAATTGCATCGTTGAATAATTGAAAAAAACCATCTTCTCTTTTTCCTTATTTTTAATCTATAATTACTATACCAAAAATTTTTTTCTTTTTCAAGTCCAAAAAAGGTAATTAATAAGCGTTTTTCTAATATCCGGATGAAT
>CAYREJ010000002.1:15848-29897 GCA_964423235.1 uncultured Acidobacteriota bacterium
TTTTATTATCAAACTTATACAATAAGTTCCCTTCTTTTGAGAAAACAAAAAATAGTAAAAAATCTAATCATTATAAATCTTGAAGAATATCCTTTCCTATATATCCAAACACAGCAGCAGCTGCTACAACATACGGGTTAGATAAATAAACTTTACCGGGTCCACTCCGTCCAGGAAAATTCCTGTTCTGAGAGCTTACAGTAATATCTGTAGGAAATAAACTAACCCCCGGCCCGGCATTTATGCAAGCTCCGCATCCGGGCTCTAATATTATCGCTCCACTTTTATTAAATATTTCTATATAGCCTCTCTTATTCGCATATTCCTTCACTTTTTCTGAACCAAATTGAATAAAAAATTTTACCTTATCATTTACTCTTTTCCCCTTCTGAAGAGCTTTTATTAAAACTTCTGCATACATATCCATATCAGAAATTTTTCCGCCCGTGCAAGAACCTCCATAAGCTATATTAATAGGAATTCTTTCAGAAAAAGAATTTAATGGAACGCCATTTCCAGGATCCCCCGGCAAAGCTATCATTGGTAAAATTTCAGATATATCTATCTTCAATTGATAATCATATTCTGCATCCTCATCACTATATAAATTTTCACATCTTTTTTCTATTTCTGAATATTTAACATTTCGATTATTCAAAATATAAATAATAGTTTTTTTATCAGGTTTTATGATACCAGTAAAGGCTCCCATTTCAGCTGTCATATTTGTAAGAGTTGCTCTCTCTTCTATTTCCATCTCTTCTATTACATTCCCTTCAAATTCTATAATCTTTCCTATACCATTTCCATTTTTAAAATAAGGCAAGCTTAATAAATAAAGAATTAAATCTTTAGCAGAAACATATTTATTTTTTCTACCCGTTAAGATAATCTTAATAGAAGGTGGGACTTTAATTCTAATATCTTTTGTGAACCAAGAATTAGCAATATCAGTGGTTCCGACTCCGAAAGCTATGCATCCGAGAGCCCCTGCTTGAGGTGTATGCGAATCTGAACCGATTATTAAATCCCCCGGATAGGCATACTGCTCCAATATCTTATTATGACAAATTGCCTCGCAACCTTTCATGTCCATTTTTTCACCATAAAGCTTTATCCATTGCTCTTCTGCAAATTCCTTTTGCTTCTTCGGTAATTGTAAAGCTAATTCTAATAAACCCTCTTTTTTCTTTTCTTCAGTAATTACTTCATCCAAATATATTAAATGATCGCGAAAAAATATTATACTTTCCGGCTCTCTTACTTTAGCATTGGTGCCGAGATATTTCTTAAAAAGAATGATTGCCATCGGAGAAACATATTCATGGCTGAATCTGAGATCTACTTTAGCAAAACCGCAATCCCCAGGCTTTATTGCTTTGCCGCCCGAAGTAGCTATATTTGTAAAATGTGTAGCAAATATTTTTTCTGCTATAGTCATTTGCCTTGTTTTATTTTCTATAACAGGAACCTCTACCTCCCCTTTTAAGCGCGCTATATTAAATGGAAAAAGACCCCCATATTCAATTATCTGCTTTGTTATTATATCTTTATTATTAGTAAAAAAATGTAAAGGCACCTCTTTCTTACTTTCAATTAATTTAAGTATCTCAAAATCATTTGAAACCAATAACCCTATATTAATACAATTCTGCATATAAATATGGTCCAAATTCTCCGCAATTATTATTTTTATACCAGCGCATTGTTCAGCATAAGGAGATTGCTCTCTACTACTACCTTTCCCTCTTCTTTTTCCTGAAACTGAAACTTCAAATCCGCCTCTCTTGACATCTCCTCTTTTAATTGGCATAACATCCTTACATTTTAATCCGGTATATACGAATTCCCCTAAAGTCTCATCATAATAAAAGCAAATTCCGGCTGGAGTAATTTCATCAGTGCTTATATTGTCTCTTAATTTTATCCCACTATTCCAGATAATCTCTTCTCCTTTCAATTGCTTTATTATTAATTCAGGCTCCTCCGTCAAATATAATATCCTTCCATTTATCTGTATCATTTCAGGTAATTTCCTCATATTCTTTCACATCCTTTCATTGTTTTATTAAATTACATATAGCTAAATTCTTATCCCTCCTGCATCTGTTAGCTATTATTATTGATTTTATACTATACACAGCTTCCTTTATTAATTTATTTATCACAATGTAATCATAAAATTTCCAATATTCTAATTCTTTTTTTGCATTCTCCAATCTTAATTTTTTTTCTTCATCAGAATTGAATCGCCTCTTGCTTAACCTTCTTTCTAATTCTAACATTGAAGGTGGTATCATAAATATCAGCACCGAATCTGGATATTTTTCTTTAATCTTCAAGCCTCCTTGAACATCAATATCTAAAAGGACATCATATCCTTTCTCTAAAAATGGCAAAACTTCCTCCTTAAGCGTCCCATATAAATATTGATGAACATTAGCATACTCCATAAAAGCATCTTCCTTAATTAATTTATTAAATTCCTCTGCACTAATAAAAAAATAATCTCTACCATCTCTTTCTTTCTCTCTTGGTTTTCTTGTGGTGCAGGAAATAGAGAAATGCAATCTCGGTATTTTGTTTCTCATTAATCTCTTTATTATTGTAGTTTTTCCTGTTCCTGAAGGAGCAGATATTATATATATATCTCCTTTCATTTCTTTTATTTCATATTTTATTCAATTAAAAATTAATAAAGAGATGCTCTCAGCTTTTGCTGGTATCTTCCAAATTATTTTTATTGTCTTTTTTAGAACTTTCCCTTAAAGCTTTTTTAAAATTAGAAATTCCTTCTCCTAATCCTCTTCCTATTTCCGGTAATCTTTTCGCACCAAAAATCAATATAGCAATTCCCAAGATTATAAGCAATTCCGTAATACCAATATTTGGCAGCATTTAATCCTCCCTTTTTGAAATCTTAAAATAAATTATATTTCTGAATAATCAAGATGAATTAATTAACTTATTCATTATTCTCAAATTTTATTCTATAAAATAAGAAATCATTAGTCAAGCTTTGGTAATTATTAAGCAATAGAAGGACAAAGAAATAGAAGATAGATTTTTAGCTACAGAAACACACAGAAGGACACAGAAATGCCGCTTTTTAAATAAGCAGGAGATTGCAAAAAAACAAGGGAAAAAACTTCTGTGAGATTCTGTGTAAATCTTTGGCTAATATTCTATAGCCACAGATGCAATTATCAATTATCAAAGATAAATTCACCATAGAGACACAAACAACACAGAGAAATAATTGGCTGGCATAATTTTCTTTATTTTGGAAAAGGTTGAATAAATAAAGCCATTTATTAAAGCTTTTTATTATTCTTAATCAGTGCTTAAGTTATTTTCAGTATCAGCTACCTCATAAATAGGAGCTTTCCCTGTCCATATAGTTAATGAAAAAGGATAAACTTCCGGATCAAAAATTGTCCAGTATAAATGCCATATAAGAATTGATAAGCTTGCTAATATAGCTTCATAGAAATGAATTAGTATAAATAAATCAAGTATCCACTTTGGAAAAATGCTTAAAGATAAATTCTCAAACCACAAAGCGAAGCCAGTAATTCCCATTATTATATTTCCCCATACTAAAGCCCAATATTCAAATTTCTCAATAAAACTAAATTTGGCGAATAAAGGTTTTTTATTGATCAATCCTAAATTAAATAAGAATAAATTTTTAGCATCCTTTAAATCAGAAAATTTTGGTAGCAAGGCTTGGAATTGTTTTCTGCCATATTTAGTAAAAGCAAAAATTAACAATTGAAGGAGGAAAATAATTATTATGATAGCTCCGGCGGTTCTATGAGCGATAGCACGAACCGAATCACCATATAAATTAATAATCGGTTTAGCCCAAATAGCTTCTGGGTAATGATGAGCGAAGCCAGTATATACTAACACAATAAAGCAAATAAGATGAATTGTATGAAAGAGACGATCAATATAATTAAATTTTATATAGTATCCTTTTGACTTCTCCCATTTATAACTATCCGGATACTTAACCTTTCTTTGGAAGTCCACAAAGCAATAAATTAGCATTGCACCAATAACAATGATAATTAAATAAATATAGAAATATTGAACAATATCAAATATTATATTTAGATTATCGGATCTTTCGTGAACCTTGCCGATGGGAATAGATATGGAGACGCCAGGATGACATTGTCCGCAAGTTTTAGGAAGATTCTTAGGATAGATGCTTGAACGTGAATCAGCAGAGGGAAGGATTTTATGATGCTCATGACAGCTTGCACAATTAGCAGCTAACAAATTTCCTGCTTTTAAAGCCAATCCATGATAAGATGAATTATAAGTTGAAAGTCTCATAGAACGAATACCATATCGTTCCGTAATTTTTTGTGCTTCGTGGCAGCTGGAGCAAGTTTTTGGGATATTTTTTGGGTAAACTGGGGAAGAAGGATTTTCGGATGGAAAAATAGAATGCTCCAAGTGGCAATCGTTACATACAGGAGCTTCGTTAATTCCCAAGAGGAATGCTCGCCAATGCTGGCTCATAGTATAATCCTTATAAGCTTTTGAGTGGCAGCTTCCACATGTTTTAGGCAAATTTCCTTTATTGATAGGAGCAGATAGATCAGTAGCCGGAGCTATATTATGAACACCATGACAATTAACGCAGGTCGCAGCATTTTGACCATTAACTAAAGCTTTTAAATGAACACTCTTTTGATAAAGAGCGAAAGGATTTTTTATCGGAATATTATATTTTTTAGCCAAAGCAACTTTAGCGTGGCACTTTCCGCAAGTGCTTGATATTTTTAACTTATTTACTGAGGAATCCGGTTCATACGAAGGTAAAATATAATGACTACCGTGGCAATCCCAACAATTAGCAGCTTCCTGTATCCCGGAGCTTATTGCTTTTCCATGAATGCTTCTTTTATGTTTATCGCTTTCATTCTTATGGCATAATCGACAAGCTGGTTCCTCCAAATTTTTTGGATGAGGAATTTTTTCAATATCTCTATGGCAATCAATGCAAAAATGTTTGTTATGAACAGATTTATTAAATTGAGCTACATCAAAAGGGGGCGCAGCGCGATAAGTTAAATTATGACATTCTAAGCAAGTCTCATTTGAAATGTTTGGAATATGATATCTTTCTTTGTGAGAAACATTCATATGACAAGTATTACAGAAATTCTCAATGTTTTTAGGATGAAGAGGAGATTTTGGAGAAGATACAGGATATATTTGATGAGAGCCATGACAAGCAGAGCAGCTCGGTGCTGGAATACCTCTTTTTTGAGCTCTCTCGTGAGGATCAATTTGCTGCATTTCTTCCATATTCTTATGGCATAGCAAACAATTTACTTTTGCAATAGGTTTGCGATGAGGTAATTCTTTAATAAGATGACAATCAAGGCAATTTACCTTTTTATGAACTGGCGATGTAATCTTTACTTCATGACAAGCAGAACAATCTTCAGAACTTATTTGAGATTGAGCAATTAAAAAAGATTTTCCAATCAATATCAATGAAAGGATTAAAAACAATTTTGGAAATTTATAACGCATCAGTGGCATTTGATTTGATTTTGCCAGAGCATGAATTTTGCCAAATATATTATTTTGCTAAAAACGATATTTTTAAATTCTTTTATTTGCTTCTTTTCAGTATATGCAATAGGTCAAGATGTCAAGAGCTGCTTAGATTGTCATCGTGCTTCAATAAAAGCAATGGCTCCTGATGGAACAATAAGAATATTAAAAATTAATAAGCAAGATTTAGAAGAATCTGTTCATAATATGTTAAAATGCGAAGATTGCCACATTAAAGGTGGGAAAAATACGCACCCAAAAGAATTAAGCTTACGGTCTTGTCCGGATTGCCATTCGCAGGAAGCAAATCAATTTTTAAATAGCCCGCATGGAATGGCTCAAGGTAAAAAGGACCCAGATGCTCCCCGATGCATTAGTTGCCATAATTATCACAAAATATTATCATCAAAAGAACAAAATTCACCTACTAATCCATTGAATATTAAAGATTTATGTTTTAAATGTCATACGAATCCCCGGATAGTAAAAGAACATAATTTAATATCAGTAGAATTAATTAAAGCATATGAAAAGAGCGTTCATGCTCAATTAGCTAAATCAGGAGAACCGAGAGCTCTATGCGTTGATTGTCACGGAATTCACGAAGCTAAGCCTTTGGATTATTTTAAGAAACCGGAAGTAAAAATTCTAATACCTAAAGTATGCGGAAATTGTCATAAAAATATTCTTTTAGAGTATCTGCAGAGCATTCACGGAAAAGCAATCGCAAAAAAGATATTAGATGCTCCGGTTTGCACCGATTGCCACGGAGAACATAATATTGCAGCCGTAAAAAGTAAGTTCTCTAAAGTTTCAGAAAAAGAATTACCAAAGACTTGTGCTTCTTGTCATGAAGAAGAAAAACTAACTGAAAAATATGGAATCTTATCAAAAAGATATTCTACTTATTTAGATAGCTATCACGGAATTATTAATAAATATGGAAATGCTTATGTAGCTAATTGTGCTTCTTGTCATGGATATCATAATATACTACCTTCCTCAGATCCAAATTCTACCATTAACAAAAAGAATTTACCTAAAATTTGTGGGAAATGTCATCCTAAGTCTAATGAAAAATTTGCTATGGGAAAAATGCATGTTAGGGCGGTTAAAAGTGAATCTTTTGGAGTTTTTTTAGTCAGAAAATTTTATACTTGGTTCATAATAATTTTAATGGTAATTTTTCTCTTTCATATAACTTTAGACATTATTAAAGCAAAGAGGAAAAGAAGGAAGAGATAAAATGGAATACATACAAAGATTCGATAAAAATCAAAGAATTCAGCATGTTTTACTTATGACAAGCTTAATAATTTTAGGCATTACAGGCTTCTCTTTAAAATACTCTGACACCTTTTTAGGAAGCTTCATAATAAAACTTGAAGGAGGGATTCAAGCAAGGGGCATCCTCCATAGAATTTCAGCAATAGTACTTATTGCTACTTCACTGTGGCATTTCTTCTATGTCCTTTTTACTAAAAAAGGTCATGATGATTTCTTAGAATTAAAACCGAGATGGAAAGACTTTGAAGATTTTTACCGAACCATAAAAGGTGCTTTTACAAGCAAAGAAATAGAAAACTATTATGATAAATATACATATTGGCAAAAATTTCAATATTGGGGGGTTGTTTTCGGAGCAGCCACGATGATAATAACAGGACTGGTTTTATGGTTTGAAACAGCTGCAATGATGGTTCTGCCTAAGTTTATCATAGATATAGTCTTAATCATCCATAGCGACGAAGCATTGTTACTAATGCTGATATTGTTCCTTTGGCATTTATATATCGTGCATTTGCAGGCTGACTATTTTCCAATGAATAAATTATGGCTAACAGGAAAAATCAGCATAGAAGATTTGAAAAGAAAGCATTATTTGCAATTTCGGAAATTAATAAGTGAGAATAAAAAGCAATGAGGCATTTGATTTTAATTTTCTCAATATTTGAATTCTTATTGATTAATTTTGTATTAGGGCAAGAAATAGAGAATCCATGTTTATTATGTCATGGCAAAAGGGGCTTTAAGAAAATAAATGCTAATGGGTCGATGAGGCTTCTTTATGTGGATGCAGATGAATTGAAGGAATCAGTTCATTCAGGTAAGAAGTGCATAGATTGTCATAGTGATATAGTATCATTACCGCATCTTGCTAATCTAACCAGAGTAGTTTGCAGCCAATGCCACTATAAGGGGAATTTACTTGGAGCCCCTCAATCCGATAGATATAATCAGTATATGATGAGTATTCATGGGAGAAGAGCATTGCAGGGAGACCCAAAAGCTCCCCTTTGTCAAGACTGCCATGGTAGCCACAATATATTGCCTCCACAAAATAGCAAATCATTAATAAATAAAAGAAATATTGCTAAAACCTGCGGGAAATGTCATTTGGAAGAATATGCTGATTATAGATATAGTATCCATAGCTTATCTCTTTTGCAAGGTAAAAAAGAAAGTGCTGCCTGCACGGATTGCCACGGTGAACATAACATCTCTTCCGTAAAAGACCCTTTATCAAATGTTTATGTATCAAAAATACCAAAGACTTGTTCTCATTGTCATAGTAATAAAAAAATTATGGATAAATATGGTGTCAGAGTAGAACAAGTTATAACTTATGAAGAAAGTTTTCATGGAATAGCAAATAAATTTGGTTCAAAGGCAGTAGCAACTTGTGCTTCTTGCCATGGTTATCATGATATAAGACCGGCATCTGATCCAATGTCTTCAATAAGTAAAAATAATTTACCAAGAACTTGCGGAAAATGTCATCCGGGTGCAAATATAAACTTTACTAAAGGAAAGATACATATAGCTCCAAAAAAAAAGGAAGCAGGAATAGTTTACTACATATCTACTGGATTTAAATGGCTTACTATTTTAGTAATGGCTGGATTAATTACACATATATTGCTGGACTTGACTCATAAAGCAAGAAATAAAACCAAGAAAAAATAATTATGCAAGAAAAAGAATATAATTTAATGAATTTACTGAAGGAAATAGATGAAGAATTAGAAAAACAATCTTCTTTATTGGCACCGGAAGAACTACAGCTCATAAGAGAAAAAATAATGTTATCTTTAAAACAAGAATTACAAATGATAATAAAGCAAAAAAGGATTATAGAAACTCCGGAACTCAAATTAATTCCCGTAAAAATAGAACCTGTAAAAGAAGAAAAAAAATATGTGGACAGGTTCAGCCTTAATGTAAGAATACAACATTTGATTTTAATGATCTCAGTTATAATATTGATTTTTACAGGCTTACCATTAAAATTTCATGAAACAGCCTGGGCAAGTTTTTTCTTCTCTCTTGTTGGTGGAATTAACAACAGCGCATTCATTCATAGAATCGGAGCAACCGGGTTAATTATAGTTGGAATTTATCATCTCTTTTATTTAGCTTTTTTCAAAGAAGGATTGCAAAATTTTAAATTATTGCTTCCCCGCATAGATGACTTTAAAAATTTTGCTGGGATGCTTTTATATTATTTAGGCATTAAAGCTAATAAGCCTGAATTTGATAAATTTTCTTATGTAGAGAAATTTGATTATTGGGCTGTTTATTGGGGAATGGTAATAATGATTGGTTCAGGATTATTATTATGGTTCCATAACATTTCTATGTCTCTTTTTCCTAAATATGTAATAGATATTGCTCGGGAAGCTCACTCGGATGAAGGCTTATTAGCAACTTTAGCTATCATTATTTGGCATTTTTATAATGTCCACTTAAATCCTTCTAAGTTCCCTTTTAATAAATCTATGTTCACAGGAAAAATATCCATAGAAGAACTTAAAGAAGAGCATTTCTTGGAATATAAAAGATTATTTCCTGAAAGTTTCAATTCGGCTCTTTCTGATAATGAAGTAGAAGAAAAGAAATAAAAATGAGGATAATTCAAACAAAAGAAATCAAGCGAGGAGCATATAAATTTGTTAAAAGTATAAAAAGAAAGCCTTTTATTGGTATCATCATAATTTTATTGATCCTGATTCCTTTTATTTTAGTTAAGGGGTATAAAGTTTCAAGAAGATCATATATATGTCCAAAATGTCATTATATGGAAGCTTATTATGAGAAATGGCAAACTTCTACACATAATAAAATAGAATGCATCAAATGTCATAAATTAGGCTTGGGAAAACAAATAGGATTCGCTTTAAAATACTTAACAGGGATGTATTCACCTCGTGCTCATTCAATAATTGATGATGATTCTTGCCTACAGCAAGGTTGCCATAATATGGCAGTATTGAAAAAAGAATTAAAATATGAAAATTTTGTTCGCTTCAATCATCCAATACATTTATCAAACAATGTAAGAGGCATCAAGCTCAAATGCGCAAGCTGTCATTCTCAAATTGTCCAAGGAGCTCATATAGCAGTTAGCAAAGATACTTGTTTTCTATGTCATTTTTATCGTCTTCCGCAATCAGCTCCATTGATGGGCTGCCCTTCTTGTCATTACCCTCCCAAAAAGAAACTACTTTTAGCTAATTATGAATTTGATCATAAACCTTATTTAAAAATTAAAGTAAGTTGTTCGCAATGTCATACTAAAATAATAGAAGGAACCGGAAATGTTTCAATTGAAAAATGCGGTATTTGTCATGTAAAACCTGAAATTAATTTTGCCGATGCTGTTCACATCCATAATCGACATGTATCCTATTTAAATAATAATTGCTTTACTTGCCATGGTATTATCAGGCATGGCAAATTTGAAATGTCTCAAGTTATAAAACCTGATTGTAGTAAATGCCATCAAAACAAGCATAATTATGCGGAATTATTATATATGGGAACTGGTATAGAAGGTATCCGAGATTATCCCAGCAAAATGTTCCTTTCTAGGGTGTCTTGTGAAGGCTGTCATCCTTCAGATGCTTCGCCCATTTTTAAACAAGAAACTAATATAGCAAATTATAAGCAAAGATGCTCTTCTTGTCATGAGAAAAAATATTCTTCTTTAATTGATGACTGGTTAAACATTTCAAAAGTCATTTATGGCAGTTTAGAATCATTAGTAAACAAAAAAAATTCAGTAGATAAAGATAGAAATGAAGCCAGAAAAATAAAAGAATTTTTAATTAATGGAAAGATTATCCATAATCCTCTCTATTCTTATAACTTGATGCATAGGGTTATAGAATTAGAAAAATATCCTTTGAAGCAAGAGGATAATTTAACTATTGCAATAAATAAAAGTTGTAAATCCTTTTGTCATCCCGTATTAAACATTAACAAGATTAGCAAATTAAAGACGGAAGAATTTCCGCATAATTTCCATGAAGAAAGAGTTGGTTGTTTAACTTGTCATTCATCAACAGAACATCCCAAGACAAAAGAGACTGCTTTTAATTGTATGGAATGTCATCATAATCTCGCTCAAAATGTTAATTGCGATAATTGCCATAAATTACAAAGAAAAATGTTGCAAGGAAATCTATTTAGAGAAATACAACAAAAAGAGAATCCTATGGCAGAATTGGAATGTTCACAGTGCCATTCTTCATTTGAAAAAGATAAAATTATTTCTGATGTTAAAAAAAATTGCTTGAATTGCCACGACAAAGGCTATGAAGAATTAGTGGACCAATGGCAAGATGAATGGAATGAAAATATTTCAAGCCTCGGATTGATGATATGGATAAAAGAAAAGGAAATTCTATCTACTTCAAAATGCTTGGCTAAACTTCAAAAAATTAAAAGCCTTTACGAAATTTTAATTAAAGCAAAAGGAAGTCATAATATATACTATGCTATAGATGCAATAAATTATTTAAAGAATGAAATAAATACTCTCCAGCACTGCCAATAAACCCATTCAATAATTTACCCATTCAGCAACCTAATAATTTCTCTAAGTCCCTAATTCTGTTTGTTGGAAATTTACAATTATAATTTTCACAAACATAAGCAGTTGTTTTTCCTTCTATTGGAATTTGATTCTTTATAAAAGGAATTAAGGGAATTATTTCTTTTACTTCTTCTGAATTGGGTCTTAATGCTATAACTTTATTGGGAATAAATTTTTTATAAATAAAGCTAATCATCTGTTTAGTTTCCGAAGCATTTTTATCTCCGGATATAATTATCTCTTTAGAAGGACCTAACAAAAAATCCAAAGCTATTAGAAGCTGTGAATATCCCATCGGATTTTGCAAAATTTGATTAGCAAAAGCTTTGAGAAGAGTTTCTGCTTTATTTTCAAATTCTTTATTCATAGTAAGTTTTCCTATGCGGATTAGATTAAGTGCAGCAATAGAATTTGCTGAAGGTATAGCTCCATCATAAACTTCCTTTTGAGGAGCAATTAATTTTTCAGAATCATATGAAGTAAAGAAGAAACCTCCTTCTTTTTTATCCCAAAATAATTCAATCATCTTCTGTGTTAAATTTTTTGCTTCTTTTAAATATCTTGTATTGAATGTACTCTCATAAAGATCAAATAATCCAAGAGCTAAAAAGGCATAATCTTCAATATTTCCGTCTATTGCTGCTTCTCCATCCCGATACCTATGCAATAATCTGCCAGACCTATGGAAGAGATTATCAAGAATGAATACAGCTGCTTTTTCTCCAGCCTTACAATAACGATCTTCTCCAAAAATTTTACATCCTATAGCCAAGCTGGAAATCATTAATCCATTCCAATTAACAAGTATTTTATCATCTAAAAAAGGCTTTTTTCTCTGCAATCGCACTTTTAATAGCTTTTTTTTGGAATTTACAATTATTCTCTTTGTTTCCTCAACAGATTTTCTAAAATGTTTTGCTGTATCTTCCAAACTATGCGAAATATAAAGAATATTCTTCTTTTCAAATTCTTTTTGAAATCCAGTAGAAATATTACCATCTGGAAATATGCCATAATGATAATCAAATATTTGTCCGTATTCTTTTCCTAAAATATTAATAATTTCCTCATAGTTCCATAAATAGTAAGCTCCTTCTTGTTTTTCATTAGGATTATCAGGATTAGGTGAATCTGCGTCTTCAGCTGAATAAAATCCACCCTCAGGAGATGTCATCTCCCGAAGCACATATTCAAATGTTTCCTTTGCAATTCTTGCATATTCTTCCTTTTCAGTTGCTTGAAAAGCTTCAAGATAAGCTTTTGCTAAAATTGCTTGATCATAAAGCATTTTTTCAAAATGAGGAACTTTCCATTGTGCGTCAGTAGCATACCGATGGAATCCCCCTCCTAAATGATCATAGATTCCACCTTTTGCCATTTGGGTAAGAGTTCTTTCCGCCATTTCTAATGCCTTATTATCACTAGTCCTTTTCCAATATCTTAAAAGAAAAGATATAGAATGCCCCATCGGAAACTTAGGTGCTTCTCCAAACCCTCCGTAATTTATATCAAAATTATTAAAATATTGATTATAAGCTTCCTTTAAAGTTTCTTGACTTAAAGACAATGCTGATTTGCTTGAAGAAGTCATTTCTCTTTGCAATATTTCCGTTAAAGCTTTGCTTGATTGAAGTATTTTCTCTCTATTATTTCTCCAAGCTTCAGCAATTGCTCTCAAAACTCTTTTAAGTCCCACTCTGCCATATTTATCCTCAGGAGGGAAATAAGTTCCTCCGAAAAAAGGTTTTTTATCCGGAGTCAAAAAGACTGTCAAAGGCCATCCTCCTGAGCCTGTTAAAGCTATCACGGCTTTCATATAAATATTATCTATATCAGGACGCTCCTCCCTATCCACTTTTATTGAAATGAAATGTTCATTTAAAATCTTGGCAATTTCCGGATTTGTAAATGATTCCTCTTCCATTACATGACACCAATGACAAGTAGAATATCCTATTGAAAGAAAAATAGGCTTATCTTCTTTCTTAGATTTTTCAAAAGCTTCTTCTCCCCAAGGATACCAATCTACTGGATTGTCAGCATGCTGCAATAGATAAGGACTTTTTTCTTTAATAAGGCGATTTACAAATTTATCTTTTGAAAATGTTATGTTAACCATGCAAAATATTATTATAATAAAAAAGGCAACTTTAATCATACTAAATGTGAATAACTATAAACTCTACATACTTATTCCACCAATCCCTAAAGCTAATCATTTTAGAACTCCCAACTCTACAAACTTTGCATTATTAGTTTTAGAGTTGAGGGTTTAGAGTTCCACAGTTATTACCTTCAAAAATCTGGATTCTATTTAATTGAGCAAATAAAGATAATAAGTAAATATAGTTAAGCAGTTCCACAATTATATATTGAGCTTAAAGAAAAACAAAGGAAAAAATTTTCTGTGAAATTCTGTGGCAATAAGCTACAGAAAAACACAGAAGCACACAGAAATGTTGTAATTTAACTGCTCAGTTTTCTCCAACGAAAGCATAATTTTGCCTTTGAGCTATGATTGCTTTGCCTTTGTTAATTTTTTATTTTTTTATTACGAGCGGCGAGTTTAACGCGCTCCTCTTAAAGAC
>CAYREJ010000003.1:0-28397 GCA_964423235.1 uncultured Acidobacteriota bacterium
ATAGAGTTTGTAGAGTTTATAGAGTTCCACAATTTCTTACCTTTTTAGCATTTGAACAAGCATAATTGAAGAAATCTTACCTGTATTTTCTAATTACTTTTATTACTTCACTCAAAATGGAAATATCTGTGGAACTCTATAAACTCTCAACTCTATAAACTCTATAAACTCTATAATAATTATTTCACGCAAAGACGCAAAGCTCGCAAAGTAGCACAGGCATTCCTGCCTGTGAAAAAGGAAGCCTCAGACAAGAATGTCTGTGCCACTATAAAATAGTAAATTAAAGATAAACACAGATGGAAGGAAGATGAACACAGATGAAAAAATAAGAGATTCATTATTTTGACAATATGACAATATTACAATGAAAGAAGGGCACCTACTAAAAAAAAGAAACAAGATTAATTCTTAGAATATTGATGAATAATAACCTTTAAATACAAAGGCATTAGATCTGATGGCAAATATATTGCTCATTGGCGGAGCAAATTTTTAAAATCAGGAGAGAAAAATGGAAGTAAAAAGAACAATAAAATATGAAGCGGAACTAAACAAGAATTTTCCGATTGAAGTATCAAAACTACCTGGGGGCGAAAATATATGGGATTGCATACAATGTGGGACTTGCAGTGGAACTTGCCCGGTATCTTTATATATGGATTATACTCCAAGGAAAATATTAGCGATGATAAGAGGAGGGTTCAAAGAAGAAGTACTAAAAAGTTTTACTATATGGATATGTTCATCGTGTTATGCTTGCACGGTTCAATGTCCGATGAATATAAAAATAACAGACATAATGTATGGATTAAAGAGAATGGCAATTGAAGAAGGAATTTATCCGAAGAAATTTGCTATTCCAATTTTAGCAAGGGAATTTGCTAATATGGTGAGGAGAAGCGGAAGAATAAATGAAGGGATGTTAACAACTAAAATGATGATTAAGAGTGACCCGGTGAAATTTTTAAAATCTTCTTCTTTAGGATTAAAGCTAATGAAATTAGGGCGATTAAGGATATTTAGTTCAGAAAAAGTAAAAAATCCAAAAACAATAACGAAATTACTATTAAAAATGGAGGAAAAATGATAAACAGAGAATATATATATTTTCCGGGATGTTCAGCAAAAGGGACTGGTCGTGCTTATGAAGAATCATTATTGTCAGTATTTAATTTTTTTGGATCTAATTTAAAAGAATTAGATGATTGGAGTTGTTGTGGAGCGACATTATACATGTCGGTAGATGAGAAGATTTCTTTTGCGTTAACTTGTCGGAATCTTGCCTTAGCGAAGGCAGCATCTCAGAAATTAGTAATACCTTGCAGTGCTTGCTATTTAGTTTTTAAGAAGACCAAGGATTATGTAGAGAGATATGGAAATATAAAGAAGAAAATTCAATCCTCATTAGAAAGCATAGGCTTAGAATACGATGGAGAAGTAGAAATTAAGCATCCTTTAGAAATCATTCTTGATGATTTAGGGTTAGAGCAATTGAAGAAGATGGTAAGGAGGGCTCTCAGTGAATATAAAATAGCTCCTTATTACGGATGTCAAATTGTGAGACCTTATTCAGATTTTGATGATCCGATGTATCCTACTAAGATGGATAAAGTATTAGCAGTATTAGGAGCAGAGATAATAGATTTTCCATTAAAAACAAGGTGCTGTGGTGGTTCTTTAATGGGAACAATAGAAGATATTGGCTTAAGATTAAATTATATTATTCTTGAAGAAGCAGTTAAAAGAGGTGCAAATTGTATATCAGTTCTTTGTCCATTATGTCAATTTAATTTAGAATGCTATCAAGAAGAAATTAACAAGAGATACAATGCGAAATTTTCAGTGCCTATTCTTTATTTTACGCAGCTGATTGGATTAGCTTTAGGGATAGAGAAGGAAAAATTAGGGCTGCAGCGTTCTTTTATTCCGGTAGAATAAATAAGCAGATAGAAATTTTAAAAAATAAAACAGGAGGGAAAAAAGATGACGAACAATAAAAAGGGAAAAGAAGGGGTAAAGGTAGGCTTATATATATGTCATTGCGGGACGAACATAGCTCCGAAAGTTAATGTAGAGGAGTTAGCGGATTATTTTTCAACCTATTCTGGGGTAGAGGTTTCAAGGCATTATATGTATATGTGTTCTGATCCGGGGCAGGATTTAATAAAGAATGATATAAAGGAGAAGGGATTAAATAGAGTGGTAGTATCGTCTTGTTCACCGACATTACATGAATTGACATTTAGAAGAGCTTGTAATGAAGCGGGGCTTAATCCTTTTTTATTTCAGATGGCGAATATAAGGGAGCATTGTTCTTGGGTGACAGAAGATAGCCGAGAAGCAACTGAGAAAGCGAAGAAGATAATAATGGCGGCGATAAAAAGGGTGATATGGAATGAGCCATTAGAATATATAAAGATAGATATAAATCCGAATGTATTAGTAGTAGGAGGGGGAATAACGGGTATAGAGGCATCATTAAGGTTAGCAGGAGCTGGTAGAACTGTTTATTTAATAGAGAGAGAATCATCCATTGGGGGACATATGGCAGAATTAGATAAAACATTTCCGACATTGGATTGCGCTGCTTGCATTTTAACTCCCAAAATGGGAGAAGTAAAATCAAAGCCGAAAATAAATTTAATGACTTATGCAGAAGTTAAAGAAGTTTCTGGAGGGATAGGCGGTTTCAAGGTAAAGATAAGAAAGAAGCCAAGATATGTATATGTAGAGAAATGCAGTGGGTGTGGATTATGTTGGGAAGCTTGTCCATCGATAATAACTCCTTATTATCGCAAGGTTCAAAAAGCAGACATAGTGGTTCAGGAAAGGAAACCTTAGACAGATTTTAAAATAAAGTTATGGAAAATAATTTAGAAGAAAGAAAAGGGTTGAAATTAAAAGATATTAAAGAGATACTGAAAGCGGAGGTAATATGGGCTGATGAGGACCTTTTAGAATTGAATATAGAGAGGGCAGGTGCGGCGGATTTAATGTCAGACATTTTAGCATTTACAAAATCGGGTTCATTGATGTTAACGGGATTAATAAATGTTCAATCGGTGAGGACGGCAGATATAGCGGAAGTGAGTGCCATAATATATGTGAGGGGAAAGAAGCCGACTGAAGAAGCGATTGAATTAGCGAGGGCAAGAAGGATACCATTATTATCAACAAAGCTTCATATGTATGAAGCTTGTGGTCTTTTGTTTAGCAAAGGGATTTTAGGTAATTCCGATGAAAAATGAGGAAGAGGTAATCGTGAATAAAAGATATGAGATTTATGGAAGAGATTTTATAAATGGTGGGAGGGTATCTTCAGAGATAAGGGAGATACTCAAGTCATTAAAGATTCCTTCTGAGATAGTAAGAAAAGCTGGGATAGCAGCATATGAAGCAGAGATGAATGTAATTTTATATGCTGATAAAGGGATCTTTAATTTAATAATAACAACGAAAGACATACAGATGATAATAGAGGATGAAGGAAAGGGTATAGAAAATATTGAATTGGCAATGCAAGAAGGGTATTCAACAGCAACGCCTGAAATAAGAGAAATGGGTTTCGGAGCCGGTATGGGATTACCGAATATTAAAAAAAATTCTTCTGAATTCAATATCAAATCAGAATATGGTAAAGGAACAAGAGTCTATATAAAAATAAATTTAAATGAAGGAATAAATTAAGACGATGCATACAATTTATGTGGATGAAAAGAGATGTAATGGAAGAATGGCGTGTATGAGGAATTGTCCTACTCATGCTATTATTATAAGGAATAAGAAAGCAAGGATTTTAGAGGAATTATGCATAGATTGCGGAGAATGCATTAAAGCTTGTCCGAACAATGCTATAAAACCCTTTGCGAACTCTTTTGGGGATTTAAAAACTATCGGAACGGCTATTGGAATAATATCTCCTGTTTTATATTCTCAATTTAGAATAGGAATAAAACCGGAATTAATTTCTGAAGGATTAAAAAGGATAGGATTTGATGAAGTTTATGATATAAGCAAATATTGTGTAATAGTAAGAAAAGCTATTGAAAGGTTCATAGGAGCCGGAAAAAGTGTGCGTCCCATAATATCATCACATTGTCCGGCAATCGTTAGTTTAATAGAAATTGAATTCCCTTCATTAATTGAAAATCTTTTACCTCTAAAAGAACCAAGAGAACTTGCTGCTATGGATATAAGAAAAAACCTAAAACAAAAGAATGCAACGATTTTTTATATAACGCCTTGTTCTTCAAAATTAATAGATGTGAAGATGCCGAGATGGAAAGAAAAATCTTTTCTTGATGGAGCAATTCCAATAAGTGATATATATAATCCTCTTTTATCAGCTATTTTAGATATTAAGCATTTGGAATTTGAGAAGATGCCTATTTATTCAGAAGGAATTGAATGGGCTGCCGAAGGAGGAATAATAAAATATTTAAACCCGGCAATAAATTCTTTATCATCTTCGGGCATAGCCAATGCCAAGAAAATTCTTTCTGATATAGAAGCCAATAAGTTAAAAGAGATTGATTTTATAGAAATTTATGCTTGTGATAGAGGCTGCATTGGAGGTTCATTAACTGTTGAAAATACTTATTTAGCAATTAACAAAATTAAAAATTTGATAAATGAATTATCAATATTAGAAACGGATTCTCTTGATGATAAAGATTTTGTAATGGAGAGGGAATGGTTAGGAATAAAAGGGAAATCAGCAGTTCCAATGGATTTGCATAAAGCAATATTAAGAATAAAAGAAAAAGAGAAGATTAATTCAGGTTTACCGCAATTTGATTGTGGTTTATGCGGTTATCCTAAATGTGAAATCTTTGCTGAATATGTAGCAAAAGGAGAAAGTTCATTAAATGAATGTATCTTTGAAGGATTAAAAAATATTAATAATTCAATAAAAGAAATATTTCAAAAATGGGAACTTATATGAATTTAAAAGAAATAAAAGAGAAATTAGATTTAAAATTAATTGATGATTCAATCTCATATGATAAAGAAGTCAAATATGGTTATTGTTCGGATATGCTATCTGATGTAATGGCAAATGCTAAGATCAATAGTTTATGGATAACTTTACAAACTCATCAGAATATCATAGCAGTAGCCGTAATGAAAGAAATCGTTGGAATAATAATCACTAATAATAGAAAACCTGAAGAAGAGACTATTAAGAAAGCGAAATATCAAGGGATTCCGATATTTACAACAAATCTAAGTTCATATGAGATTTGCGGACTATTATATAATTTGGGAATCAAAGGATAACTTAAAAATGGAATTAAGGATATATAAAAGCGATCTTCATATTCATACTTGCTTATCGCCTTGTGCAGATTTATATATGACGCCAAAAAGAATAATAGCAAAAGCTATTGAAAAAGGGATAAATATAATAGGAATATGCGATCATAATTCTGCTGAAAATGTTCCTTATGTAATGGAAGCAGGGAAAAAATATGGAGTTTCTGTTATTGGTGGAATGGAAATAACAACAAGCGAAGAAGTTCATCTTTTAGGTTTATTCTCTGATTATGAAAAATTATTAAAAATGCAAAATAAAGTTTACGAAGAATTAGAAGGAGAAAACAATGAAAAACTTTTTGGTGTTCAAGCAGTCGTCAATGAATATGATGAAGTTTTATCGTTGAATAATAAACTTCTTATAGGAGCTACAAAAATACCTTTAAAAACTGCAGTTGAGTATATTCATAAAAATGATGGGATTGCAATATGTTCTCACATTGATAGAGAAGGATACGGAATAATAGGCAAGCTCGGCTTCATTCCTTCTGATTTAGAAATTGATGCTATTGAATTATCGCCTCTTGCTAATATTAACCAGCTAATCAATACCAATCCGGAAATAAATAATTTTTCAGCTATATTTTCTTCTGATGCTCACACTTTAGAACAGATTGGAAAAACATTTACTGCTTTTTTATTAGCATATCCCTGCTTTGAAGAAATCAAATTAGCTCTTAAAGAATTATCCAATAGAGAAATTAGATGTTTCGGGGTTTGTTGATGGAAGATTTATCACTACACATTTTAGATATAGCTCAAAATTGCATAGATGCTTTAGCTAATGAAATAAAAATTAAAGTTAATATAGATAGTAAAAAAAAATTATTAACTATTGAGATAAAAGACAATGGACAAGGAATGGATAAAGAAATTTTAAAAATAGCCAAAGATCCGTTTGGGACAACAAAAGGGAAAAGAATAGGTTTAGGAATTCCTTTGCTTATTCAATCAGCTGAAGAATGTGGAGGTAAAGTAATCATAAAATCTATTCCGAATGAAGGGACAAGGATAAAAGCTATTTTTTCTATTACTAATATTGATTTAAAGCCATTAGGAGATATGACATCTACATTGATGACTTTGATAGCAACCAATCCGAATATTGACATCTTATATCAATTCAAAAAAGATAATAAGAAATTTAAGTTAGATACTAAAGAAATTAAAAAGCAATTAAATGGTCTGCCTATTAATTCACCAATAGTCTTATCTTGTATAAGAAAAAAACTGAAAGAATTTCATAATTAACATTAAAAAAAGAGGAGGTAAAATGATGGGAAATGAAACATTAGAATTAGCAAGCAAGATAATTGAGAAATACAAAGGAGACCCTACTTCGGTAATATCCATACTATTAGATTTTCAAGATAATTTTAATTATTTACCGAAGGAAGCAATAGATCTTTTATCTGAGAGCATGAATATACCGCTACCGCAAATCTATGGGATAGCAACATTTTTTAAAGCATTCAGTTTAAAACCGAAAGGGAAATATGCAATTCATGTTTGTATGGGAACTTCCTGCCATGTAAGAGGCGCTGATAGGCTTATTGAGAAATTTGAAAAAGAGTTAGGTATTAAGACAGGAGATACAACAAAGGATTTAATGTTTAGTCTGCATAAAGTATATTGTTTAGGATGTTGTGCTTTAGCTCCGGTAGTTAAAATAAATGAAGACATAAATGTGAGAGTAGCAATACAAGAAGTTCCTAATTTACTAAGGGCTTATAAGACTGGAGAGATTGAAAAAGAGAAAGCGGAAAAAGAGAAGGGATTATTAGAATTAGAGATATTTAAATCAAAGATGAGAATATAAAAAAGGGAGGGCAATTATGGCAAAATTAACAATTGATGATTTAGTCAAAATAAAAGAAGAGAGCAGGAGGAAGATGAGTTTAAGGGAGGGTGAATATAAAGCGAAGATAAATGTTCATATGGGAACTTGTGGGATAGCAGCAGGAGCCAGAAGTATAGTAGATGCTTTATTAAGAGAGATAGAAAAAAGGAATATAACAGATGTAATGATAACGACATCCGGATGTGCTGGATTATGTAGCAGAGAGCCTATGGCAACAGTAGAAATTAAAGGGGAGGCTCCGGTTAAATATGTGGATTTAACTCCGGAAAAAATTATAAGGATTCTAAATGAACATGCTCTCGGCGGCAAAGCAGTAATGGAATATGCTTTAGCGGTCGGGGGTGAAAAAACAACAACTTAAAAAGGAGAGAATCAAAATGGCAAAAGCATATAGAATTGAAGTTATGGCTTGCACGGGGACAATATGTGCAGGCAATGGTTCCTTTCAATTAATAGAAGAGTTAAGAAAAGAAATTAAGAAACAAGGATTAGAATCAGAAATTGAAATAGTTCCTGCAGGTTGTAATGGTTTGTGCGGATTAGCGCCAATTTTACTTATAAAGCCTGATAATATCTTTTATAAGCAAATGAATGTAGCAGATATTCCATATCTTGTTGCAGAGCATTTTCTAAAAGGAAGACCGGTCAAGAAATTTATGTATGTTCCGCCAAGAGAAAGGGAACCGATACCGCTGCTAAATGAAATAGATTTTTTCAGAAAGCAAGTACTTGTTGCATTAAGGAACCGTGGATTAATTGATCCAGAAGTTATTGAAGAATACATTGCAAGAGATGGTTATGCTGCTTTAGCGAAAGTTTTAACAGCGATGAAGCCTGAAGAGGTAATAGAAGAAATTAAATTATCCGGACTAAGAGGAAGAGGAGGAGCTGGTTTTCCGACTGGCTTAAAATGGGAAGCGGTTCGTAAAGCAAATGGCAGCATAAAATATTTAATTTGCAATGGTGATGAAGGGGATCCCGGAGCTTTCATGGACAGGTCAATTATAGAATCTGATCCACACTCTGTTATTGAAGGAATGTTAATAGGTGCTTATGCTATGGGAGCTAAAGAAGGTTTCATCTACATAAGAAATGAATATCCTCTTGCCGTTAAAAGAATAAATATAGCAATTGAGCAAGCGAGAGAAAAAGGATTATTAGGAGAAAAAATATTAGGATTTGATTTCAATTTTGATTTAAAAACAGTAAAGGGAGCGGGTGCTTTTGTATGTGGGGAAGAGACTGCATTAATAGCATCAGTAGAAGGAAGGATAGGGGAGCCGAGACCGAGACCGCCTTACCCGGCAGAAAAAGGGCTTTGGGGAATGCCAACTTGCATTAATAATGTAGAAACCTGGGCAACCATTCCGGTTATTATAAACAGAGGAGCCAAATGGTTTGCCAGCATGGGAACAGAAACCAGTAAAGGAACCAAGGTTTTTTCTTTAGTCGGCAAAATCAATAATACTGGTTTAATAGAAGTTCCTATGGGAATTACTTTGAAAGAGATAATTTACGATATAGGAGGCGGAATAGCCAGCAATAGAAAATTTAAAGCTGTGCAGACTGGAGGTCCTTCCGGAGGATGTATCCCGGCTTCTTTATTAAATCTTCCTATTGATTATGAAAGTTTAACATCCGCTGGTTCTATAATGGGTTCAGGGGGGATGGTCATAATGGATGATTCTACTTGCATGGTAGATATAGCTCGTTATTTCCTTAATTTTACTTCTTATGAATCTTGTGGTAAGTGCACTCCTTGCCGCGAAGGTTTAGCGGAAATGCTAAGAATCCTAAATAAGATAACAGAAGGAAAAGGAAGTTTATCAGATTTAAAAACTTTAGAGAGTTTATCAGAGGCAATCAAAGATGGTTCTCTTTGTGGATTAGGGAAAACGGCTCCCAATCCGGTCTTATCAACATTGAGGTACTTTAGAAATGAATACGAGGACCATATACTTCGGATGAGATGTCAAGCAGCGGTTTGTAAAGAAATAATATCATCTCCTTGCCATCATAGTTGTCCAATAGGTCAAGAAGCTTCAACTTATATAGCATTGATAGCAAAAGGGAGATTAGAAGAAGCATTGAAAGTAATCAAGAAAGATAATCCCTTAGCGAATACATTGGCGCGAGTATGCAATCATCCTTGTGAATATAATTGTCGTGCTGGTAAAGGAGGGGATCCGATTTCTATAAGAGGATTAAAAAGGTATGTAACCGATTATGGATTGGAAAAAGGATTACTCGCTAAGGTCAGAGAAGTTCCTAAAAATGGCAAAGGAAAAATTGCAGTAGTAGGTTCCGGACCTGCTGGGCTTACTGCCGCTTTTTATTTAGCTCAAAAAGGATATGATGTATCAATATTTGAAAAGCATAATGTTTTAGGAGGAATGCTCGCTATAGGGATACCGGAATTCAGATTGCCTCGCAAAGTTCTAAAAGCAGATATTGATTATATTTTAAGTGCTGGAATAAAAGTCAAAACTAATACTGCTTTAGGAAAAGATTTCACAATTGATGATTTATTTAAGGAAGGTTTCAAAGCAGTATTTTTAGGAATTGGTGCTCATAAATCTTTGAGATTAAATATTCCGGGAGAAGATGCGGCTGGTGTAATGGCTGGGATGGAAGTTTTGGAAGCAATCAATTTAAAGAAGGAAATAAGAATTGGTAAGAGAGTAGGGATAATAGGCGGCGGTAATTGTGCAGTAGATGTAGCCAGAGCAGTAATGCATACAGGTATAGCGGATAATGTTACAATTTATTACAGGAGAACAATTGCAGAAATGCCAGCCTTCAAAGAAGAAATTGAAGATGCTTTGGAGGAAGGAATCAAGATAAGCTTTTTAACATTACCAAAAAGAATAATAACTGCCGGTGGCAAGTTGAAGGCTTGTGAATTCATAAAAATGGGCTTAGGGGAAGTAGATGAATCTGGAAGAAGGAGACCAGTAGCGATCCCAGGTTCTGAATACATAGAGGAATTAGATACATTAATAGTAGCCATAGGAGAAGTTCCGGATAGCGAATTTGCAGCAAAAGCTGGTTTGCAAACTACTTCAAATGGGACATTAATCACGGATCCGGAAACTCTTGCTACAAACCGATTAGGAGTGTTTGCCGGAGGTGATTTAGTAACCGGACCTAATACCGTAGTAGAAGCTATGGCTCAAGGAAAAATTGCCGCTGATTCTATTGACAAATTTATGAAAGGCATCCCCATTAAAAGAGATTACAAACTTACCAGACCATCTCTTTATGTTGAACCTATTGAATTAACTGAAGCTGATTTAGCTGAAAACAAAAGACAAGTCATGCCTCGCCTTGAGCCAAATAAAAGAAAAGGAAACTTTAATGAAATTGCTTTAGGCTTTACCAAAATTCAAGCTTCAAAAGAATGCAAGCGTTGCTTAAGATGTGATTTAGAAACTGCTGATGCTCAAGCTTTTTTAGAAAAATTAAGGGAAAAAGCAGTATGAATATAAAAGAGAAAAAAATTGGCTTTTTATTAGAGAATTAGGAGGTAAAGAATGCCAAGAATAAAAATAAATGGTAAAGAAATAGATGCACCTGCCAATAAAACTATTTTAGCGGTAGCCAAAAGCATAGGTGTTGATATACCTACGCTATGCTATCATCCTTTGTTGGAACCTTATTCGGCTTGCAGAGTTTGTTTAGTAGAAGTTAAAAGAGGTAATAGGACAGATATAATTACATCCTGTAATAACATAGTTGAAGAAGGAATGGAAATTTTTACTGATACTGAAAGAGTAAGAAGAGATAGAGCTATTATTTTGGAGTTATTATTATCGCAAGCTCCGGCAGCAGAACCTCTTAAGGAATTAGCTAAAAAATATGGGATAGAAAAATCACGCTTTGAAACAATCAAGGATCCTAATAATAAATGCATACTTTGCGGATTATGCGTGAGGGCTTGTCATGAAGTAGTTGGAGCCTATGCAATAGGGTTTGAAGCAAGAGGAATAGAAAGGAAAATAACTACTCCATATGGGATTCTTTCAGATAAATGCATTAATTGTGGAGCTTGCACATATTTTTGTCCCACTGCAGCTATAACTTTAGAAGATGTATTTGGTAGAAAAGTTATCCATAATGAATTGTATTTGGGTCCTGCAAAGGCTATCAGAATTCCCTTTATGGCAGCGGTTCCAAATGCACCTTTCATTGACAAAGAGAATTGTATCCATTTCAAAACAGGAAATTGTCAATTATGTGTAAAAGTATGCGAGAGAGAAGCAATCAATCATAATATGGAAGAAGAAGAAATAGAAGTAGAGGTAGGTTCTATAATTTTAGCAACCGGGTATGAATTAATGGATGTTAGTAATATTCCACATTATGGATACGGAAGATATAATAATGTAATAACCAGTCTTGAGTTTGAGCACCTTTGCCATGCCAGCGGACCAACAGGGGGTAAAATTTTGACTGCTGAAGGAAAAGAGCCGGAAGCAGTTGCTATCGTTCATTGTGTCGGAAGTAGAGATAAAAATTATAAGGAATATTGTTCAAAAATATGTTGCATGTATGCAATGAAATTTTCGCACTTAGTTAGAGAAAAAACGAATGCTCGTATTTATGAATTCTACATTGATATAAGAAGTGGTGGAAAAGGCTATGAAGAATTTTATCGGAGAATTTTGGAGGAAGGCACTATTTTAATAAGAGGGAAAGTAGCAGAAATAACTGATGTTGCTTTGGCAAAAGAAGAAGAAGGGAAATTAGTAATAAGATGCGAGGATACTTTAGCAGGAGTAATAAGAAGGATACCAGTAGATTTAGTAATTTTATGTCCGGCAATAATTCCGAGGAGAGATGCAGAAGAAGTGGCAAAAATTTTTGGAATTGGATGTGGGCAAGATAAATTTTACCGAGAACAGCATCCTAAATTGGGACCCGTTTCAACTGTAACAGAAGGGATTTTTATAGCAGGAACTTGCCAAGGTCCGAAAGATATTCCGGAAAGTATTGCACAAGGTGCTGGAGCAGCAGGAGCTGTTTTATCTTTAGGAGAAACTTATATTATAGAACCGATATATGCTGTTGTTGACGAAGAGTTATGTTCCGGATGCAAAATTTGCATCGGAGTTTGTCCATATGATGCTATCAAGTATGATAAAGAAAAGAAAATCAGTAAAGTTAATGAATTATTATGTAAAGGGTGTGGTGCTTGTGTAGCTGCTTGTCCATCTGGAGCTAATTATCAGAAAGGATATAGAAATGAACAAATATATGCAGAGATAGAAGGAGCGCTTATATAATGTTAGGCATAAATTTTATAATCTTAAAATAAATGAGAGGATAATATGAGTAATAATGGGTTTTCACCAAAATTAATTGGTTTTTTATGTAGATGGTGTTCGTATCAAGGAGCTGATTTAGCGGGAACCAGCAGATTAAAATTTCCTCCGAATTTAATTCCGATAAAGGTTATGTGTTCAGGAAGAGTAGACCCTTCTTTCGTTATGAAAGCTTTTGAATTAGGAGCAGATGGAGTAGTTATTTTTGGTTGTCATCCGGGAGACTGTCATTATCAAGAAGGGAATTACAAAGCATTAAGGCGCTTTACTCTTTTATCAAAGCTACTGGAGCAATTAGGAATTGACAGAAGAAGATTTAGAATTGAGTGGGTTTCTGCTGCTGAAGGCGATAAGTTTGCTCAATTAGTAAAAGAAATTACTGAAGATATCAAAAAATTAGGTCCTTTTAAAAAGGAAGCTGCTAATAAGCAGTAAAATAAAGGAGGTAAAAACATGGCAAAGCCAAAGGTTGCATTTTATTGGTGTGCATCTTGTGGTGGATGCGAAGAAGCTATTGTTGACCTTGCTGAAGATATATTGAAAGTCGTTGAAGCAGTAGATGTTGTTTTCTGGCCAGTTGCATTAGACATTAAAAGAAAAGATGTAGAAGCAATGCCGGATGGTTCAATAGCTGTTACTTTTATAAATGGCTCAATAAGAACTTCCGAACAAGAAGAAATGGTCCGAATGCTTCGAAAAAAATCAGGATTGATTGTAGCTTTTGGAGCTTGTTCCCACTTAGGTGGTATTCCCAGTTTAGCTAATTTTACTGATAAATACTCCATTATGAAGAAAGCGTATATGACTACAGTTACAACTGTTAATCCGAATAATATCTTACCACAAGAGAAATATGAAGCCCCTGAAGGGACGCTGACACTTCCAAAATTTTATGATAGAGTCTATGCTCTGGATCAAATTATTGATGTTGATTATTATTTGCCTGGCTGCACCGTTCCTACCGATCTTACTTTAAATGCTATCAACGCAATCTTAACAGGTAAGCTTCCACCAAAAGGTAGTGTCTTATCCCCGAATAAATCATTATGCGAGACCTGCAGCCGTAATGAAACAAAACCCGAAAAGCTTAAAATTACTAAAATTTATAGACCATATGAAATTATGATCGATCCAGAAAAATGTTTCCTTGAGCAAGGATTAATTTGTCTTGGTCCAGCTACCAGAACAGGCTGCGGTGAAAGATGCATAAATGCTAATATGCCTTGTCGGGGTTGTATGGGACCGACTGACCAAGTAGAAGATCAAGGAGCAAAATTCTTATCCGCACTGGCTTCAATCTTAGATGTTATTGATGAAAAAGAAATCCAAAAGATTATTGATACCATTGCTGATCCAGCAGGAACTTTTTATAGATTCAGCGCCGCTCATTCTATATTAAAAGGAAAGGTTCCAGCATAAATTTTTTTCGCTCAGACATATTATAGTCTGAGAAAGGAGATTTGTTTATGGGAAAAAGAATAACAATTGATCCTATAACGAGATTAGAAGGACATGGAAAAATTGAAATATTTCTTGATAAGGAAGGTAATGTAATAAATGCTTATCTTCAAGTTCCGGAATTAAGGGGATTTGAGCAATTTTGTATTGGAAGAGCCGCAGAAGAGATGCCTCGCATTACGCCCCGTATTTGTGGAGTCTGTCCCACTGCTCACCATATGGCTTCTACAAAGGCTCTGGATGATTTATTTAAAGTAGAGCCCCCTCCGGCTGCAAAAAAAATTAGAGAATTATTCTATTCTATTTTTATGTTAGAAGATCACACATTGCATTTTTACTATCTGGGCGGACCGGATTTTGTCGTCGGACCAACGGCTCCAGCTGCTGAAAGAAATATACTGGGTGTCCTTGCAAAAGTAGGTTTAGAAATAGGTGGCAAAGTTATTAAAATTAGAAGAGAATGTAGAGAATTAATGACTATGATGGCAGGAAAAGTTATTCATCCTGTTTTTGGTCTCCCGGGCGGCATCTCTAAAGGATTAAAAAAGGATGATGTTGAAAAAATTAAAGAAGTAGCTAAAGCAGGTGTTGATTTCGCCCAGTTCTCTCTAAAAATTTTTGATGATATTGTTCTTAAAAATAAAGAATATGTTAAATTGATAACAGGCGATATTTATGTTCATAAAACTTATTATATGGGTTTAGTAGATGATAATAATCAGATAAATTTTTACGATGGACAAATAAGAGTAGTAAATCCGGATGGAAAAGAATTTATTAAATTTAAAGCAAGGGATTATTCAAAAATATTAGGCGAGCATGTTGAACCCTGGAGCTATATAAAATTCCTATTCTTGAAAGAAATCGGGTGGAAAGGCTTTGTAGATGGAAAAGATAGTGGAGTTTATAGAGTAGCACCATTAGCAAGATTGAATGCTGCTGAAGGAATCTCAACTCCTTTGGCACAAAAAGAAGCTGAAAAGATGTTTAAAACATTAGGAGGAAAACCTGTTCATCTAACTTTAGCTACACACTGGGCAAGATTAATTGAAGCCCTTTATGCTGCTGAGAATATGCTTCGTTTAGCTTCTGATCCGGAAATTACTTCTGATAAAATCAGAGAATTGCCTACTGCTACACCTGAAGAAGGCGTTGGGGTTGTAGAAGCGCCTCGTGGAACTTTATTCCATCATTATAAAACCGATAAAAATGGTATCTTAACAGATGTAAATCTCATCGTTGCAACACAAAATAATTCTGCCGCTATAAATATGGGAATCCAAAAAGCAGCTAAGTCTTTAATTAAAGGTTATGATGTTCCGGAAGGCATTCTTAATTTAATTGAAATGAATTACCGCGCCTATGACCCCTGCCATGCTTGCGGCACCCATTCTCTTCCCGGTCATTTTCCTATAGTAATCAATATTTACGATGCTGATAAAAAACTAATTAATACGATTAATTCTTTCCAAAAATAAAATATGAGCTTATACCATTAAAGAGATCTAATGTAAGCAATATTTTTAATTAAATGAAGAAAATTTTAGTTTTAGGATTAGGTAATGAATTCCTTTCTGATGATGCTATTGGTATAATTGCTTTGAGAAAATTAAAAGAGAAATTTGATTCAATAGCAGATTTCCAAGAAACTGCTGAAAGTGGTCTTGCTCTCATTGATTACTTAATAGGATACCAAAAAGTTCTGATACTTGATTCAATTAAAAAGAATATTGAAGATGCAGGAACTATTGAATTAATTGATTTAAAAGATATGGAAGAAAAAAATTGGATAAAATCTCCTCATTACATTGGCTTACCATTTTCACTCAAAATTGCTAAGAATCTTAATCTGAAATTACCAAAGATCATAAAAGTCCTTGCTATGCTTGTAGAAGACCCTTATACAATCAAAGAAGGATTAACACAAAAAGTAAAAAATTCCTTGCCCTTTTATATTTCCTTAGCTTCATCTATAATAGAAAAATGGCTGAAGCAATGAATAGGCAAAATGCTGAATGGCTAAATAAATTCAATAAAATCTAATTATGAATTTAATTATAATAACAACTATCTTAACTGCTTTTTTTCATACTCTATTTGGACCGGATCATTATGTTCCTTTTGCTGTGTTAGCTAAAGCAAAAAAATGGTCCATTATAAAAACAACTTGGATTACAATCTTGTGCGGTATAGCTCATGTTGGCTCCTCTTTTCTTTTAGCTATAATAGTTCTTTTTTTAGGTTTTAATTTAAAAAAAATCCAAATTTTTCAATCATACCATGGAAATATATCAGCGATAGCTTTAACTGCCTTCGGAATTATTTATTTCATTTGGGGAATTAGGCAAGCTTTCAGAAATAAACCTCATACTCATTTGCATTCTCATCTGAATGAAAGCCATTCTCATATCCATACTCATACAGGAGACCATTTACATCTTCCTGAAGAAAAAGATCTATCACTTTGGATTTTCTTTATTATCTTTATCTTCGGACCTTGTGAACCTCTTATCCCTTTACTTTTATATGTTGGCTCAAAATATAGTTTCTTTTCATTTGTTTTTGTTGCTTCTATTTTTTCTATAATCACTATAGCTTCTATGCTTGCTCTCATAATTGCTATGCTATTAGGCCTTCAACAAATTCCTTTTAAGAAATTCGATAGATTCTCTCATGCTATTGCTGGGGCAACAATAGCTCTTTGTGGGTTTGCCATCCTTTTTCTCGGACTGTAATTTGGGAATTGGGAGTTGGGAGTTGGGAATTGGGGATTGGGAATTGGGGATTAGGAAATGAAATGTGGATGAGATGTTAGGAACTTCCTTCTAAAAAAAAGATCTTCTGTGTGATTCTGTGTGATTCTGTGGCTAAAATTAATTACAGATTAACACAGAAATAAATGATAGATTTTTAGCCACAGATTAACACAGAAGGACACAGAAATATATAGTTTTAATTCAAAAGGAGATAGCAGGAAAACAAGAAAAAAATAACTTCTGTGTGATTCTGTGTGATTCTGTGGCTAAAATTAATTATTGATCAACACAGATTATAGTTGAAAAAGCTAATTAAAATAATTAGAATTAAAAATAATATTTCAGGAGGCTTTATGAAGAAGATTTTATTAGGAATAAGTTTATTTCTGATAATTTTACTTTCAATATCAGCAGCAGCTGAAAGAAGAGCCTTAACTTTTGATGATTTTATAAAAATCAAAAGAGCAAGCGATATTCAACTTTCACCTAATAATAAGGAGATAGCCTTCGTCATCATGCAAATTGATAAGGAGCAAAATAGTAGCAATAGCGATATATGGTTAACAACGATTGATGGGATGGAATTGCGCCAATTGACAACCTCAGTAAAAAATGATTTTAAGCCTCGCTGGAGCCCAGATGGGAAAATAATAGCTTTTATATCAAATCGTGATGGCAAAAATCAAATATGGATGATAAATAGGAACGGAGGAGAAGCTTATAAAATTACTGATACTGCAACTGGCGTTAGCGATTTTATTTGGTCTCCGAATGGCAAATTTTTGTTATATGTAGCCGAAGTTTATCCGGATTGTCCGGATGATAAATGCAATAAAGAAAAAGAAGAGAATAAAGAAAAGAGCAAAGTAAAAGCTGTAATCTATGATAATTTATTTATCCGACATTGGGATGAGTGGAGAACAGAAAAAAGAAATCATTTATTTCTTTTTTCAATGGAGAATAAAAAAGCTAAAGATATAACACCTGGAAAATATGATGCGCCTCCCATTGCTTTGGGAAGTGATAAAGATTTTGTTTTTTCACCGGAAGGTAGTGAAATAGCTTTTGTTATGAATAAAGATGAGATGATTGCAGCCAGCACTAATAATGATATCTTCCTTTATGATATAACATCTGGTGAAACAAAAAAATTGACTGAGAATAAAGCTAATGATAATTCACCCCGCTATTCACCGGATGGCAATTATATAGCATATTTGGCAATGGAAAGACCAGGATTTGAAGCAGATAAATATAATATAATTCTCTACAATAGAAAAACTAAAGAATATATTAATTTAACCAAAGACTTTGATTTATCAGCGGAAAATATTGAATGGTCATCGGATAGTAAATTTATTTACTTTACCTGTTCTGAAAAGGCATATAGACCTTTATACCGATTGTCATTAAAAGATAAGAAAATTGAGAAATTAATAGAAAAGGCTAATATAATTAATTATAAATTGTCAGCAGATAATAAATTCGTTATTTTAGAAAAAGAGGCTGTAAATATGCCGAGGGAATTATTTTTATTTGATTTACGGAAAAAAGAATTAAAGCAAATAAGTCAAATTAATAAAAAATTATTAGAAAATATAGAAATGAATGCATTAGAAGAATTTTGGTTCGATGGAGCTGAAGGAGATAAAGTGCATGGGTTATTATTGAAGCCGCCTTTTTTTGATAAAGGTAAAAAATATCCCCTTGTAATGTTAATTCATGGTGGACCTCAAGGAGCTTGGGAAGATGAGTTTCATTATCGTTGGAATGCACAAATGTTCGCAGCAGCCGGCTATATAATAGCTATGATTAATTTTCATGGTAGCACTGGCTATGGACAATCTTTCACGGACAGTATAAGCGGAGATTGGGGCGGCAAACCTTATGAAGATATTATGAAAGGTTTAGATTTCTTGCTTGCTAATTATGAATTTATTGATAAAGATAATATTTGCGCTGCTGGAGCCTCTTATGGTGGTTATATGATAAATTGGATTGAAGGACATACAAATAAATTTAAATGTCTGATTTCTCATGCAGGCGTATATGATCTCAGAAGTGAATATGGCTCCACTGAAGAATTATGGTTCCCGGAATGGGAATTTAAAGGCGCACCTTGGGAAAATCCTAAATTATATGAAAAATTTTCTCCAAGCTTCTATGTAGAGAATTTCAGAACTCCTTGTTTAGTAATTCATGGGGGAAATGATTTTAGAGTTCCAATCGATCAAGGTATTCAAATGTTTACTTCACTGCAAAGAAAAGGAATTCCTTCAAAATTTTTATACTTTCCTGACGAAACTCATTTTGTTCAAAAACCACAGAATGCTGAATTATGGTGGAAAACCGTTCATGACTGGCTAAGCAAATACTTGAAAGGTAAATGAGCATCTTTTTATTAACAATATAAATTGATAAGCTAAATTTTTTTATATGATAGATAATTAAATTAGGCAAGTGATAATATGGATAGAAGAGAATTTATATCTAAGCTATTTAAATTAGCGGGTGGATTAGCAATAACTTGGGGAGCTGGGCTGTATTTTCATAATAAGAAATACAAAAAGGAGCTTCCCATCTCGGAAATTGAATTGCCGGCTGCCGGTTTCAAAAGCCAGAATTCAGTCATATCAGTTTCCGTAGGAGATGATCCATATCAATTAACTAAGCTGGTTATTGATAAATTAGGGGGTATTAAAAAATTCATTAGTAGAGGTGATATTGTTTCTATAAAGCCCAATATAGGATGGGATAGGATTCCGGAACAAGCAGCCAACACTAATCCTTTAATTATAAAAGCATTAGTGGAACTTTGCTTAGAGGCTGGTGCCAGAGAAGTTCGTGTTGGAGATGTTCCTTGCACTGAACCCAATAGAAGTTATTACAGAAGCGGTATTGCTCAAGCTGTCATAGGGGCTGGCGGTAAAATTATTTTACCTGAAGATATATATATGAAAGAAGTGAATATTAAAGGAGAATATATAAAAACCTGGTTAGCTTTCGTTCCTTTACTTGAAGTAGATAAAATAATTAATGTCCCGATAGTAAAGCATCATAGTTTAACATTAACTACATTAGGAATGAAGAATTGGTTTGGGATTATAAGTGGACCGAGAAATAAGCTTCATCAGCAAGTGCATGAAGCAATTGTGGACTTAGCAATGTTTGTCAAGCCAATTCTTACAATAATTGATGGATATAGAATCTTAACAAGAAACGGACCGCAAGGTGGTAGTCTTGCTTTTGTTAAGTTAAAGAAGACAGTAGCTGCTACTACTGATCCAGTAGCAGCTGATGCTTTTGGTGCTTCATTATTAGGATTAGACCCTTATCAACTAAGATTCCTTCAATTAGCAGAAAAAGCAGGTTTAGGAAAAATTAACAGCAAAATAATTTAGCATCAATCGCATAATCTCCGAGGAAGCATCTCCGACAACTCTTACCAGGACAAGGCGGAGTTATCTTCTTTTCTTCCGCTTTTTTATATTCTTGAAGTAAATAAGCATTAGGTATCTTGAATTCTACAGGAAATTTATTTATCAGCTCAATTCTATGCAATTTATTAAAAAGAATGTCTTGAAAATTAACTAATTCTTTTCTTATTAGCTTGCGCCAGTTTAATTTATTATCTGCAGCATTCAAAAGCATTAAAAGGAATTTAGAAATGCTATCATCTCCTAATGATAATATGCATTGATAATAAGCTTCTTCAGGACTCATTATTGATACTCTAACTCTATTCATTCTATCCAGATGACTTTTTATTATTTTAACTTTTTCTTCCATAGAAAAAGGTTCTTGCAATACCATATATTGAAAGGGCGTCATTAATTTAGGAATGACAAAATTAAAACTTAAACTGAGATTGCAATTGTATTTATTTATTTTCTCATGAATCTTTTTTATTAATTCTATATTTTCATCCAAATGCTCATTTCTTTCATAAGGCAATCCTATCAAAAAATATAATTTAATATTTTTAATATAATTCTTCGCAATATTATTGCATATTTCTATAAGATCATCGTTGTGTATATTTTTATTGATTGTTTTTTTTAAATCCTCAGAAGCAGTTTCAGGAGCCAAAGTAATAGTCTTTATCTTATTATCTTTAATTAATTTAAATAAATCTTCATTAACATCATTTAATTTAAATGATGAAAAAGATATGTTTTTGAAACCTATTTTATTTATTTCTTTAATTAATTGAAGGAAATCAGGATAATCAGAAGAGCTTGGAGCTATCAGCCCCATTTTTTCATTGTTTAAATTAGTGATCTGATTCTTAATTGCTGAAATTATTTTATCGGCGGTATGATACTTCCAAGGAAGTTGAAAATAACCAATCCAACAGAATCTGCATCCTTGTGGACAGCCTCTCATTATTTCAATTAAATAAGTATTAGCAAATTCAGTTTTATTTGTGATTATTGGTGAGATTAAAGGCTGGAATTTTTCCTTTTTTATGAAAAGAGGTTTTACTTTCTTGGAATCTTTTTCATAAAATTTGGGAATGAGGAAACCTTCCTGCTCATTGAAGAATTCAAGAGCTTGTTCCTTATTTTTGCTTTGGCACAATATATCTATGATGATAGGAATTAATTCTTCCCCATCCCCCAAGCAAAAAAGGTCAATAAAGGGAAATAAGGGCAAGGGATTTATTGAGGAGATGGGTCCTCCTACCATTATTATAGGATCTAATTTGTTTCTTTCTTTCCATTTTAAATTTAACCCGGATATTTTTATAGCTTTTAAAATATTTATTGAATCTAATTCAAAAGAAATAGAAAAAGCAATTGCATTAAAATCATTGATTTTCCTTTTATTCTCAATGCTTCGCAATGGAGCTTTAATATTTTCATCAATAAAGAATCTTTCACAAGATACTCTGCGATCATCATTAAATAATTTGTATGCTGATAGGAAGCCTAAATTAGACATTCCAATATAGTAGTTATTAGGATAGACCAGCGCAATAGATAAATTACCTGACCCTTTTTTAATGATTTCTCCTTTCTCTTTAATCATTCTTTCATGAGAATTTTACCATGGATGTGTTTCTTATTTATAATTCAAGCCCCTTTGTGATATCTTTCTGTCTTCTGTGGTTAAAATAAATTAAGACCACAAATAACTCTTTCCATCTTTTACTTCTTACCTTTAACCTTTCACATCTTACTTCTTACCCATTACCTTGGAAGTCTTGAGCTCTGACTATTACCAAGCCGGTTTCAGTGGTAAAAAATCTTTTTCTATCTTCCTCAAGATCATATCCTATAATAGTTTTAGGAGGAATTTTAGTTCCTTTATCAATGATGGCTCTTCTGATCCGAGAATATCTTCCAACATCTACTTCATCCATAAGAATAGATTGTTCAACCAGAGAATAGCTATTGATTCTAACCCAAGGTGATAATACAGAATTTCTAACAATTCCTCCGCTAACAATGCAACCATTCGACACAATAGAATCGATAGCAATTCCAATTCTTTTCCCTTCTTGTCCGAAAACAAATTTAGCAGGGGGTGCGGAAGGCTGATAGGTCCGAATTGGCCAATCGTGATCATATAGATTAAATAAAGGCTCAACATAAACTAAATCCATATTAGCTTCCCAATAAGATTCCATAGTGCCTATGTCTCGCCAATACTGAGCTTGTTTTTTATTCTCATCAATAAAATTATAAGCATATATTTTTCCTGAATTAATCACTTTTGGAATTATGTCTTTTCCAAAATCATGATTGCTATCTTTCTCATTACTATCTTCAATTAATACATCTTTTAAAAATTTAGTATTAAAAATATATATGCCCATTGATACAAAGCATTTATCAGGGTTATACGGCAAAGGAATCGGATCAGCAGGTTTTTCTTGAAAACCAATGATACGCATACTTTCATTTACTTGAATAACGCCGAAGCGCGATGCATCCTTTTTTGAGAATTCAATAGTTGCAACTGTTGCTTCTGCACCTTTATCTATATGATATTCTAACATCTTCCTATAATCCATTTTGTAAACATGATCGCCTGATAAAATAATTACATAGTCAGGATTAATATTCTCTATATAATACAAATTCTGATAAACAGCATCAGCTGTTCCCATATACCAATTAAACCCTACCCTTTGTTGAGCCGGTATTACTTCTATGAACTCTCCACAAGCCGGATTAAAAATTAACCATCCTAATCTTATATGCCTTATTAAGGATTGAGCTTTATATTGAGTTAAGACTATTACTCGTCTTAAATCAGAATTTAAGCAATTACTTAAAGTAAAATCAATAATTCTGTATATTCCACCAAAGGGAACTGCAGGCTTTGCTCTGTCTTGTGTTAAAGGCCAAAGTCTTTCTCCCATCCCTCCAGCTAATATCACTCCTAAAGATCTTTTTAATGCAAGCATCTTTTATTCTTATTTTTTCTTAGAGTAATTATTTAACTTCAAAGCTTATATCCTTTGTAGCAGTATTTTTAACTTTATCTTTAGCTCTTATAATAACATGATAACTTCCTTTTTTCAATCCTTTCAGAGCTAATTCAAAAGTCTCTTTTTTAGAATCCAAAACTAAATCCTTCGGGAAAATAGGATACCATTTTTGAGTATCAAAAGCATATTCTACTGACTTAATGATGCTTGAAGTATCAGATATTTCAAAGTTAATTATTACATCTGAAGAAGCTTGTTTTATGCCCCCTAATTTAATGATTGGCTGAGTATTATCAATTTGAAATTGCTCACTTATTTTATATGAAGATAAAGAGAATTCTTTTGGATTTGATAATACATCAGAAGCTTCTAATTTGATCAAATAAATTCCATCAGCAAGCATTGTAGTATCCCAGCTATAGAAATTATCCTCAACATTTTCTGCAAGCAATTGCCACTTCATATCTACTATGTTAGCATAATAAATATTATAAATTAATTTATCATTATTAGGGTCGGAAGAATTCCATTGAACAGTAAGCCATCCTTGCTCATAGCTCTTCTGAGAAGGAGAAGATATTTGAATTGGCACCTTTTGAGCTGGTGAACTCTCAGATTGCAGTGCTTCTGTTTTATCTTTATCCTGTTGGATAGTAGGAATCTTCTTTAATACAACCCCGGGAGATAATATTTGAATTTTCTCAATTATAGGAGCTCTATTCTGTTCAAGGTAAGATATGGAAACATTCCTCAATAAGGGACTCTTATTAAAATCAGCAGTAGAAAGTTCACATTTATATTGAATGAACCTCGCTTTTGGACTTGTAATCCTTTCTCCTTCTTTATTTGTATAAGCTTGACTCCACTCAGACCAAGTTTCATCCGGAGTAGAAGTATTTCCTGTCCTCGTATAGCACCTTATCTCAGTAGAAGAAAGTTTATTCTCAATCCAGCTTATTTCTCCCCAAGTAGCTATACTATTCGTATCTAATGCCTGCGATAAATATTCTCCTCTTTTTCCATAACTCGAATTGATAGAATACAATGCAGATGGATTGGAAGTAGCAAACCATATTTTATTTTTATCCTTGATAATAGAAGAGATTACTCCATCACTACTTATTAACAAAGAATAATTATCTTTATCATCAATTTGAATTAAAGAATTGTTTTGTGAAGTAGAAACTATTATTTTAGATTTTTCATTCAAGAGGCTACAAAAAATAGAAGCTTCATTAGAAGAATAAATTTCCTCTGCATATCCTTGCTTGCTTAATTTATACAATTTAGAAGACCTTTTGGCTTGCATTTGGAAAGGGAAAAATGTAGGAACTTTTTCTGTCTTGATTTCTTTATCGGAAGTCTCTTGACTTTTACTTTCAGCAGTAATTTCAGATGGAACAGGCGAAACGCTGACAGGCGCTGCCGCAGAAGCCTGCTTCATTCCACCAACAGCGCTGAAATATATCGTATCACCTTCAGCTATTATTGAGCTTATCTGCTCATAACCAGTATCATAAACTACTTCACCCTTTCCACTGGAGTTTATCTTATACAGAATTCCATTGGGATATGAACCAGCTAATATATTACCATCTTCAGATAATGCTAAAAATGTTATACTCTTTTCAGATGTATCATATAATACTTTTGCAACTCCATTTTTATCTATTGAATATATTCTGCCTTCGTCCCCTGTTCCAACTATTAAATTGTCATTTCGGTCGAATATCATAGCAAATATATTAGTCTCTTTTAACTCTGCAAAGACTGAAAAACCTTTTTCAGCCGTCTTTTTGTAAATTTTTCCATTAGGGGAAGTTCCTATATATAAATTTTTATTTCTATCTAATGCCAAAGCCATTGCTTCCATCTCTTCTGAATCAAAAATCAATTCTAATTCATTAGAATTAATTTTATATTTATATACTTTTCCTTCGTGCCCTGTCCCCAAATAGATATTGTTCCCATCTGAAATAAGTGTCCAAATAACCTTTTCTTCTATTGTAGCTTTCTTTTCTGTTGAAGGGGATAATATTATTTCTCCTAAATTTGTTATTGAAACATCTTTCGCTTCTCCTTTAATTAATCTGTCATACTTATCATCAATAAAAAATTTCGTGGAAACTGAAAAGCTAAAAGAAGTAAGCACCAAAATAATTATGATAGAAATTAGTATTCTCATTTTAAACTCCTTCAATTAATTTTTGACTTCAATCATAACTCTTTTCAATCCTTTAATTACATAATTAGTTTGAATAGAATCTTCCCATAAATTTTCCATAAAGACTTTATTAGCGCCACCGGCAGCTCTCGGCGAATCTATAATATCAAAGTATGTAGGTGGTAAATCACTCATTATCTTGCTCTTCACAATTAAACTCGGCGAAGAACGAAATATTCTGACATAAATCCTATCATTCCTTTTTATATTATTTATTAGCCTAATAACTTGATTTAAACTATCAATATTTGTTAATTTGTAATAGTAAAAATAATCAAATCGATTAAACTCTTCAGCACCCCCAAACAAAATAAAATATTTTCCAGGTTGCAAATGAGGTGGTATCTGCAAAATATAATTATAAGATTCTACATCTTTTTGGTAAGGTTTTATTGCTATTGTAAAAGTTACTTTGTCTCCTTTTTTTACTTCCAATTTATTGGAATTTACCTCCAAAAGATCAGCAATTTTTTGTTCATTGCTGATGGTAGCATTCAACTCAATATTTTTAATTTTGACTTTTTCAAATTCATTATTAAGCAGATAGCCAAATATAGAAGAGACAAAGGTGCTTGCTTCAGGCATACTCAAAAAACCTGAATATATATTATCAATGATAACATTTTGATGCCCCTCTATATCTATGACCCCTGCAATATCCCAAGTCCCTTCATATAAATTTGATTCAGTAGCAGCAAAAGCTTCATTTAGAACATAATTAGCTAAAATCGGACTCAATAAATTATGATCCGCTAAATAAAAATTAAATGCACGATTTTGATTATTAAAAGAAGTATTAATTTTAAAAGGAATCAAAGGAGGTTTTTCGCCTAAAATACCAAAAACTGCTGATGAGAAATCTTGCTTAAAGGTTCCAATAGTTTCACCTGTATTTCCTACTTTAAAAGATGACATTAGATTAGGAACCAATGTCTGAATTTCTGCTTTTGCCATAGGAAAAGAAATATTACCCAGATTAAATAAAGGATGTCCGAAAGCGAATACCTTATTTTGATCAATGTAAGTAACTGTTCCTATTGCTGAAATATCAATATCTCCCGTTATAAAAGAAACAGCTATTGCATCCCCTTCTTTTAATCCTTGCATCTTATTCCCTTGAATTGAATTCCCTCCTATTATTGGTATAAAACCATTCTCTTGCCACCAATTCTGTAATACCGGAAATAACGGCTTTGCTGAAGAATTAATTATTAGCGGCACCCCTCTTAAAAAAATTCCGCCATCATTTTTATTATTGATGGGAAAGTAAGATAAAAATTCTTTGTAATATTCTTCCGCCTGCGTCTTCTTCGGAGGATTGAAAATAAATTCTAACAAATTCTTAGCTAAAGCTGTATTATTCTCTTTATCATTTGTTGATTTTTGAGGTATCCCCATCATATCTTCTATCGGCGTTATGCCTGCTATTGCCTCCTTGGAAAAAGGCCAAGAATATGCTACCGCTCCTATTATTTTCCCATCTATATATATTGGACTACCACTCATACCCATGATCACTCCTGCCTCCTTTAATTTCTTATCATCTAACCTCGCCAATATTATGTTCCTCTTCGGAAATACATTTTTTAATACCGCTATTATCTCTACATTAAATTCTACTATATTATTGTTTTCCAATGCGGTTTTTCCTATCCCTTTCATTCCTATCTTTATTTGATCTATCGGCATAACCTCAGAATAAACAAAAATAGGTATTAGCAAAATCAATAAAATCATTATTAAATTTTTTATCTTTTCTATTATCATAGTTATCCTTTCCTTTATTATTTCATTCATTACTTTATTAATTATTATAATGACAATGGCTGCCAAAAAAATACCTATTATATCATTCCTTACATCCTTTAAAGAAGAATCTCTTCCCGGAACAAAACTCTGATGATATTCATCTAAACCACTATAAAAAAGAGGAAATATTAATGAATATACAAAATTCTTTATCTCCATTTTTGCAATCAAACCATTATTGAAAGCCCTGTATATTAAAATGAATAATAAAAAAAATTCTATTATGTGCAAAATATCATCGCTTAAAGAGGGTGGAACTGGTGGCGACGATATTGAAGATAAATAAAATATTATGAGAAAATAAATTATTGCCGGCATTTTATAATATATGAATTTTTTCATTACTTCGGAAAGGGATACATTAGCCAGCCTATTATTAAGGCAATAGCTACTAATGAAATAAAAAATTTGATAAAATATTTAAATTGCTCTTTTGAACTTTCTTTAGTTAAAATTGCTATTATTGATGAAATACATAAAGCATAAATCAGCATTAATTCAAAATGACTGAAAATCATTTTTTTCTCCCTAAGGCAATATCATAAACATCAAAAAGTAATAATAAATTTAATAAACCAGCAGATACAGCATAAGTCATTCCGTATTCGTAATAAGGATCCGAAGGAATGCCCTCCATAAAATTATAAGATTTATTCACAAAATAGTTCGGATTATATTCATTGCTATTATATAAAGATAGTATTCTTAAAATAAAATAAGGAATCCCAACTCCCTTTTGCCCCAACGCTGCAAATATGCTTATAGGATTCCCAGGTTCCTGTGAGTATAATTTCCCTTTTAATCCGAAGATACCAAAAAAAAACAAAAAGTTAATTATAATGAATATAATTAAGGCTCTTCCATATTTTTTAAGAAAAAAATGACCTAATCCCGGAACAAGCCAAGCTGATATTATATAAGCATAACTAAGAAATGTTGAAGCTTCTTTTATTTTTTCAGTAGCAGCTGTATCTTTATCGCTCATTATATTATTTATTAAATTTTTATTTAAGTTTTATAAATAATATTCCAAATCCCAATTAAAGTCAATAGTAGAGTTTATAGAGTTCATAGAGTTTATAGAGTTGAGAGTTCCACCATTCCTTACCCTTTTATCACAAAAATGAAGCTAACCTTCATCCCTTAATTCATAATTCCCAATTCCTAATCATTGTGGTGGAACTCTATAAACTCTCAACTCTATAAA
>CAYREJ010000004.1:0-26657 GCA_964423235.1 uncultured Acidobacteriota bacterium
AAGAGATAGAGGAACTCTATAAACTCTTAACTCTATAAACTCTATAAACTCTATTCTCTTGATTTAAGGGAAAAAATTTGATATAGTGATATTAATGATAATTGAAGATTTTCTTAAGCTATTTAAGGATTATTTAGCTTATGAAAAGCAATACTCGCAATTAACAGTTTCAAATTATTTAAGAGATATTAATGACTTCTTATTTTTTATAAAGGAAAACTATGAGTATAAAGATGAAGATTTTGTTGATAAAATTCAAGCTTCTCATATTAGGGATTTTTTGCAATTCTTATTTAAGAAAAAATTAAAGAAAGTTTCTATAGCCAGGAAATTATCTTCTTTAAGAACATTTTATCGTTTTGCTTTTAAATTAGGTAGAAGGAAGGATAATCCAGCTAAGCTTGTGGGAACCCCTAAGAAGGATAAGAGAGTGCCTTCATTCTTAGAAAAAGATGAAGTGGAAGCTCTTTTGGATTTTTCTGAAAAGAATTTCTTCGAAATAAGAGATAAAGCTATGATGGAACTGATTTATTCTTGCGGATTAAGAGTTTCAGAGTTAATTTCATTAAAGCTCAACGATATAAATATAAAGGATAAATTAATTAGGGTAATTGGAAAAGGAAGGAAAGAAAGAATATTGCCTTTTGGAAAGTTTGCTGAAAATTCATTGCAAAGATATCTTGACATAAGAAAGAAATTTATTAAGGATAAAGATAATAATTATCTTTTTTTAAATTATAGAGGAGGAAAAATAAGCAGCCGAAGCGTTCGTAGGATTATAGCTAAATATATAAAGTTAACATCAATAAAGAGGAAAATAAGCCCTCATACCTTAAGACATACTTTCGCTACGCATTTACTGCAAGCGGGGATGGACTTAAGAAGCATTCAGGAGCTACTTGGTCATTCTAAATTATCTACTACTCAAATTTATACTCAGCTTAATTTAGGGGATTTGATAAATGTATATAAGAAGGCTCATCCGAGAGCTTAAGATAAGAAAAATATTACCGATTGCAATCATTGTAAGTTTGATGCAAAGTCTATGTATATCAGCAAATAAGTCAATCTTAGCAGAGTTTAATAATCTAAAAAAGAGCGAACAAATTCTTCTTAAAAAAAGAAACATTTCTGAAAAAAAGCTTCTCATAATTGTCAAGGGTTATAGGAATATTTATAATAAGTATCCTTCTGCAAAGATAGCTGATGATGCATTATTTTCCGAAGCTAATATTTATGAAAAGTTATTTAGGATAACTTTAAATGAAAAATATTTTGATGACGCTATTGATAGGTACAAAACTTTAGTTTCAAGGTATCCTAATAGTTTTTTAGCGGATAATAGTATATATGCGGTAGCAGCTCTATATTATGAGAAGGGAAACAAGGAATTAGCTTTATCTTATTTGAAGGAGCTAATAAAGCTTTATCCGAAGTCGGAGAAGTATTCTAAAGCGGCTTCATTTATAAAAGAAATAGAAGGGAAAGGAAATTCTCCCAAAGGAAAGGAAGGGATAGCAACTTTGATTAATATAAGGCATTGGACAGGAGAAAGATATACCCGAGTTGTCTTAGATATAGATAAGGAGACAAAGTTTACTTATGGTGTTTTAGAAAATCCTGATAGGCTTTTCGTAGATTTAGATTCTACTTTTGTTTCAAGAGAATTGCTCAATCAGAATTGGATAATAAAGGAAGGATTTTTAAAAGGGATAAGAGTAGGACAATATTCTGAGAAAATAGGAAGAGTGGTATTAGATTTTGATAAAATAAAAAAATTTGATATTTTTAGTTTAAATGAACCTTTCAGAGTAGTAATAGATATTTATTCTAATGTTTTGAAGAAGGATATTTCTGAGACGGAGGAAGCAAAGCTTCCGGATATTAATTCTGACGGTTTTTATAGCTTGCCTAGGCAATTAGGATTAAAGATAAAGAAAATAGTGATAGATCCAGGGCATGGGGGAAAGGACCCCGGAGCTATTGGTCCGAAAGGAATCAAAGAAAAAGATGTGGTGCTATCAATAGCAAAGTATTTAAAGAAATATTTGGAGGATGAAGGATATGCAGTTTATTTGACAAGGGACAAAGATGAATATTTGTCTTTAGAAGAGAGGACAGCAATAGCTAATTCATTGGAAGCAGATTTGTTTTTATCTATTCATGCTAATTCTAATAGAGATAAAAAATTAATGGGAATTGAAACTTATTATTTGAATTTTGCAGTTTCTAAAGAGGAAATGGAAGTAGCAGCGAGAGAAAATGCAACTTCGGAAAAAAGTATTGGGGAATTAAAGAATTTGATAAAGAAGATTATGTTAAATTCTAAGATAAAAGAATCGAAAGAATTTGCCTCAATAGTGCATAATAAAATGACTTCTATTGTGAAGAATAAATATTGGACAAAGGATTTAGGAGTAAAAAAGGCGCCTTTTTATGTATTGATTGGGGCGCAAATGCCGGCTATTTTGTTAGAAGTCTCATACATAAGCAATAGTTATGAAGAAACTCGTTTAGCGGAAGAGGATTATAAGCTTTTAGTAGCTAATGCGATAAAGGAAGGAGTGATTATGTATGGGAGGGGATTAGGAGGATATAAGGAGAGGAATTTAGGGAGTGCCAGTGAATGATAGAGGAGTTATTAGTTTTGCAAAAAATAGAAAATATTTTAATTGTAAGATTTTAAAGGGGATAATAACCAATTATCAGTTTTAATATGTTTTTGCTTATTGCAAAACCCAATTTTTGTTTATTTTAATAAAAAGTTGACTTGACAAGCTATTTGTTTTCTGATAATAATTATAGAATAAATAATTTATAGGAGAGGAAAAGTGGCTTTATTTGGTAGCCAAAAAGAAGTTGTGGGATTAGATATAGGGTCCCACGCAATAAAATTAGTGGAATTAAAGCAAAGAGGGAAATCTAGGGAATTAATTAGTTTTGGGATACAGGTATTGCCGCCGGAGGCAATAGTGGAAGGAGCTATTATTGATGCAATGGCAGTAGCAGAGGGGATATCAACATTGGTAAGCACTCAGAATGTCAAAAGGAAATTAGCAGCTACTTCGATATCGGGCAGTGCAGTTATTGTGAAAAAAATAACTTTGCCTCGGATAAGTAGTTCAGAAGAATTAGATGAATCAGTGAGATGGGAGGCGGAGCAATATATACCTTTTCCTATTGAAGAAGTTAATTTAGATTATACAATTTTAGGTAAAGCAAGTAAGGGAGAGGCTCTTGATGTTTTGCTTGTTGCTGCTAAAAAGGATATGGTAGGCTTTTATAGCAATGCTATAACTCAAGCAGGTTTGAAACCTGCTATCGTGGATATTGATGCTTTTGCTATGGGAAATGCTTTTGAGGTTAATTATAGAGAAGTTATAGAAGCAGAAGAAGTAGTTGCATTAATGAATTTTGGAGCAAGCAAAATTAATATTAATATAATTAAAGGAGAGAATTCATTATTTTCCAGGGATATTGCGATAGGGGGTAATGCAATAACTGAGACAATTAGCAGGGACCTTAGTTTGAGCAGGGAAGCGGCTGAATCAGTCAAAAGAGGAATACCTACTTCAGGCGTTAGTCCTAATATGATTCAAAATTCGGTTAATCAAATTTTAGAAGAAATTTTTAAGGATATCAAAAGAACTTTTGAATTTTTTAAAGCTACTGCAACAGAAGAGGAAATAAGAAGGATATATGTATGTGGAGGAGCTTCAAAGACGCCCGGACTTAAGGAATTTTTAGCAAACAAATTTAATATTGAAGTAGAATTTCTTAATCCTTTTAGGAATATAAAAAACAAAGTTGTTGATATTGAATTTTTAAATGAATATAGTCCGGCTGCTGTGATTGCAGTTGGATTAGCATTAAGGAAGGTGGGCGAAACATGATAAAGATAAATTTGCTTGAAATAAGCCGAGAGAAGGAAGTTAAGGGATTTGAAGCAGCGGCTCCGCCAGTATCTTCAATTTTAATAGTGGGGATAATAATATTAGCTGCGTCCATTGTGGTATCATTCTTTTGGTGGTACCAAGTAAAGAGTGATTATAATAAGCTTCAGGCGGATTTAATTTCAGCGAGAAAAGAAAAAGAGGAGTTGGCAAAATATATAGCGGATGTTAAAAAATATGAGGAGAAGAAAAATTTATGGGCTGCTAAAAGAGATGCTATTGATCAATTAAGGAAAAATAGGAATTTACCTGTGCATATATTAGATGAGATAGCTAAGAGCTTACCTGAGTTTTTATGGCTTGATGAATTGAGTTTTAATGGCGATAATATTTCTTTTAAGGGGCATTGTTCAAATAAGCTTGATCCTTCTACATTCGTTTTGAATTTAGAGAATTCAAAATTTTTTGCTGATGTTGCTTTAAATTCTGTTAAATTAGAAAGCAGCGAAGGAGGAGAAACTTATTCTTTTGCGATAACAGCTAAAATAACGAATCCGTTCCAAGAAATCAAGAGTGCTTCTTAAGGAGGATATTATGGGAGTCAAAGATGATATAAAGAAATTACCTTGGTTGGCACAGATAGGGCTTTTTGTAGGATTAGCAATAGCGATAATTATAATTAGTAAAATTATGTTCATAAATAAAATACAGCAAAGGATAATAGCTAGTAAAGCAGAGCTCAGCAATCTTCAAATGGAGATTCAAAAGGGAAGAGAAAGCAAAGCCCGAACCGAGCAATTTCAGCAAGAGATAAAAAGAATAGAAACTCAGTTGGACTTTCTCAAGAAGATACTTCCGGAGAAAGAAGAAATATCAGATTTGTATCAAAAAATTCAAGAGCAGGGGACACGTTTTGGTTTGCAAATAGCAAATTTTCAACCGAGGGGTTCTGCCGAAAAAGAATTTTATACAGAATATCCAATAGACTTGGATATAAATGGTGAATATCATTCTTTAGCGAAATTCTTTGAGGAAATAGGGCATTTGCAAAGGATAGTTAATATTTATTCATTTTCAGTAAAATCTGCGATTTTTAAGAATAAACCCGAATATACTTTAGCAGCAAAATTACAAGCATCGACTTATACTTATAAGGAGGAGAAGACTAAATGAAGTTTAGAGGCTTAATGATTTTATTAATTGTTTTTATTCAGGTTATAGATGTTTCAACATTATTGTTTTGTCAAGAGAAGAAGACATCGGAGGAGAAATCGGCAATAGAGCCAATGGAAGAAATTGATGCTGGATATTTTTATGACCCAAAAGGTAAAAGGGATCCCTTTATTCCTAAAAGACCGGGGAGAAAGCCTACAGGTCCTACGCCGGGGATACCTTGTCCTTTAGGTTGTTTAGTTTCAGATATGGATTTGCAAGGAATAGTTAAGGATGCTAAAGGGAGATACATTGCTATTTTTTATGGTCCGGATAAAAAATCTTACAATATGACAGTAGGCGATAAATTTTTTGATGCTGAGATTACCGCAATTGATAATAAAAAAGTTGTTTTTAAGCAAGAAGTTCAAGACCCAATAATCAAATACAGAGAGCTCGTAAGGTGGCTTCATCCTACCGAAGAAGTCAAATGAACAATTATTTTTATTTTTTTAATATATATACAGATACATATTGTGCAGGAGGATATAAATGAGAAAAATAAATTTTAAGATATTTTTAATAGCAACAGGTTTAGTAATTTTTCTGATTTCAAGTGGGGCTTCTTATTGTAATGAATTTTCCAATTTTTATTGGGAGCAATTACCTCAAAAGACCAGGGTTGTTCTTGAAGCAAAAGAAGCTATTAAATTTGAAGTGGTTTCTGATCCTAAATCTTTGGATTATATTATAAAAATTCAAGAATTAGATTTAGGTAATTTACCGAAGGAACTTGTTATTGATACTTCTCAAGTGAAGGCGCTTAAAGTATATAAAGAAGGGCAAGATTATTTTATGAAGATAGAGAGGGTTTCTTTATTTCCTTGCGAAATAAAAGCGGAGAACAATAGATTAGAGATTTTGATTGAAGGTATTACCAGTGAAACGAAAGGAGAAGCTGAAAAAACAGGAGTTGTTTCAGGGGAAGCTGCTAAGGTGGAAAAAGCTATTGAATCTGCTCAAGAGAAGGAAAAAATAGTAGAGAATCCAAAAAGCGCTTCCATCTTGGAAAATGTTTCAATATCTCAAGAAGGAGACGCCAGTAAAATAGTTTTTTATGCTGATGGAAAAATAAATTATAAATCATTCATTTTGCATAATCCGGAGAGAATAGTTATTGATTTTTACAATTTGAATTTAAAGGGGAAGAATAAAGAAATTGCTTCTAAGGAAAGCGAATATATTAATAAAATAAGGGTAGCTCAGTTTCAGAGTTCTCCGGAGAAAATAGTAAGAGCAGTAATAGATGTGAAAAAGCCTATTGAATATGATATTTCTGAGTTGAAGGATAGCGTAATTGTTAATATTCCGTTGAAAAAGAGCGTAGAGGAAAAAGTTGATTCACAGATTGAGTTAAAGGAGAAAGAATCTTTAATTGAAGAGCATAAAGGTGAAAATAAACCAGTTTTATCAGAGGTTCCAAAGGAGCAAACGGAATTGATACAAAAAGAATCTCAGCAGGAAGAAACTAAAAAGAAAGAAAAAGTTGCTGAATTAGAAAATGACAAAGCTTTATTTGCGAATGAAGAAGAAAAAACAAAAAAGGAGAAAATAATAAAAGCATTGAAGGCGCAAACGATAACTACGGAAGAGAAAAAATGGGAAGGGGAACCTTTTACATTTGATTTTAAGGAAATTGATATAAAAGACTTATTCAGATTTATAGCGGATATAAGTGGGCTCAATGTGATATTAGACCCTGGGGTAAGTGGTAAGATTACTTTGAAATTAACGGATGTTCCTTGGGATCAAGCATTGGATTTAATTTGTCGTTCTCAGGGTTTAGGATATGTACTGGAAGGAAATGTTATTAGGATTGCGCCATTAAGTGTGTTATCTAAGGAGGCAGAGGAAAGAAGAAGGCAGAAGGAGCAAGAAGAATTATTAAGACCAATGCAAACGATAATAAGACCTTTAAGTTATTCAACAGCTTCCAATGTATCGACCTTAGTGAAAAAGATGTTATCACCGAAGGGAACAATTGATGTAGATGATAGAACAAATACTTTAATAATAACTGATATAGATAAGAAGATACCTGCCATAGAAAGTTTAATCAATTCATTAGATTTAAGGATTCCTCAAGTAATAATTGAAGCTCGCATGGTAGAAACCACGAGAGATTTTTCACAAGGATTAGGGATTCAATGGGGCTTTAGAGGTATAGCTGATCCTTCTTATGGAAATAATTTGCCTTTTTCTTTTCCTAATACGGCATATATTTATGGGAATAAAATTCTTTCGACCAGAGGTGGAATAGCGGGCAATCCTTTAGGAGGTTATGCAGTTAATCTACCAACTACTCAAGCTCCTACTGGTGCCATTTTATTAAGTACAGGTAATGTTTTGGATACTTTTAGATTAGATGTGGCATTGGCAGCTTTAGAGAATCAAGGAAAAGGTAGAGTTTTATCAAATCCAAAAATTGCTACACAGAACAATCAGCAAGCCGAAATAAGGCAAGGGTACCAAATTCCTGTCCAAACGATTGCTAATAATACAGTAACGACAACTTTTGTAAATGCTACTTTAAGCTTGCAAGTAAAGCCTCAAATTACAGCTGAAGATACAATCATAATGGATGTTACGGTTGAAAATAATAGACCTGACTTTTCTAATGTAGTATTTGGAACACCGCCAATTATTACGCAGAGAGCAAAAACTACATTATTATTAGACAATGGCTCGACTGCAGTTATGGGAGGGATATTAGTGGGAAAAGAGGAATTTGCTCAAAGCAGTGTGCCGGGAGTAAATAAGATTCCTATTATAAAATATTTATTTAAGAATAAGAATATTACTCGAGAAAATAGGGAATTATTAATTTTCTTAACCCCAAGGATAATGAAATAAGGAGTGTTGAAAATGAAAAGACTGATTCAATATATTATGATATTATTTATTATGGTAATAATTACATATTGCAACCGAGTGGCAGATGATACACCGGCAGGAGTTTTAGTGAGAGTTTCTTCTATTACTGCAACAAGTTCCAATGGAGAAACAGGTTCCATTATGTATTCTGATGTAATCTACAAGGATTCAGTAGTTAATGATGTAGCTGATATAACTTTTTCAAATGATTTATTGAATCAAAGCGTTAGTCCCAGTTTCTTTAACAATGTGATTATGACAAGATATAGAGTTACTTATTTAAGGTCGGATGGAAGGAATACACCCGGTATAGATGTTCCATATCCTTTTGATGAAGTAATGAATATAGAAATACCTGCGAGTGGAACTGCATCAACAGGAATAACAATTGTGAGAGCGCAGGCAAAATTGGAATCTCCGCTTTATGAGCTTCGGACTGGAGGTAGTGAAAGTGTAATTAGCACACAAGCTAAATTAGATTTTTGGGGACATGATTTAGCAGGGAGAAATCTTACAACGACAGGTTATCTTGAGGTTCTTTTTGCAAATTGGGCTGATGAATAATGATTTTTGGGAGGATAAAAATGTTAAATAAATATTTTTATTTATTTTTGGGTTTGATAATAGTTGTGAACTATGCTTGTAAAATAGATGAACCAAGCATACCGGAAGCAACGGGCATTTCAGGTGCAAGGATGTTCGTTTCATTAACGGCGAGTCCGGATGTTTTAGTAATAAATGGAATTTCAACTTCTTCGATAAACGCGAAAGTTTCAGATTATACGGGTAAACCTTTAGCGGGAAGGACGGTTCAATTTGAGGTTCTAAATATTAATTTCTATAGAGTTGACATAGGAAAATTAGCTAAAGATAGAGTAGCTACCAATTCCAGCGGGATAGCTCATACTGTGTATAAAGTTCCATCATTAAATGAACAACCGCAAGAGGTAACTGTAGCAATTAAAGCTACTTTAGTTGATGCAGATTATGCTGACCAATTTTATAACATAACATATTTATATTTAGTTTTGCCGAATAATGTACCGAAGCCGCTGCCTTATAATTGTGATGCCACAAAAGGGGGTCCGCAACCTTTCATAACCTATAGTCCTAGTGCTCCAAAAGCTAATCAAAGAATCAATTTTAGTGGAGCTACCTCTTTTGATGTGGATGGTAATATAATATCTTATGATTGGAATTTTGGAGATGGAAGGACCGCATCCGGTCCATATGTTTGGCATAGCTATTCGTTAGAAGGGAGTTATACAGTTATTCTCGTAGTTACTGATAATGATCATAATGCTTGTCCAACATCCACAACTGTATCGGTTGGGTCAGTCTTAGGCTGTGCAATAAACGGTGTTTCTGTTGAAGTAGGGAAGACAGCAAGTATTTCTATAACTATTAGCTCTGGCATCCCCGATTATTCTGTAACAATAGATTTTGGAGATGGTTCGCCACAAGTTCAAGTTAAAACTTCTCAGCCTTCGGTTACTGTTTCTCATATCTATACTGTTGCAGGCACCTATATTGTGACTGCAAGAGTAAAGGATGGAAGCGGAAGAACCTATACTTGTGCTGGCGTAGTAGTAGTAACAGTTTCTGCTCCTTTTGGATGCAATGTGCCAGCAGTTACAGGAACTGTCGGCACTGCAGTAGCATTTACTGTTACACTTACTGGAGGAACCCCTAATTATACTTATGTCATTAATTATGGTGATGGCAGTCCTAATGATACAGCAACTACAAGCTCCTCATCTGCTACATTTAACCATATTTATTCAGCAGCAGGAACATATTCTGTTACTGTTACAGTTACGGATGGCGCCAGTAATTCTACAGTATGTAGCACAACCGCAACAATAAGTTAAATTTTTTTCTATTGAGAGAAAGGATAATATTTTTTCCTTTCTCTCTTTATTTTCTTTGTTAGTTATTTTGAAATGTCCATTATAGAAAAGCTTGAAAAAAAACTACAAAAAGAGCCGTCATCACTTGCTTTTATTCAATTAGCTGAAGAATATAGAAAAATGGGAAGAATAAAGGAAGCAATTGATTTATGCGAAAGGGGATTAGATTATCATCCTAATTATTGGTCTGCTTATATATTATTGGGGAAATGCTACTATGATATTAGTGAATTAGAAATGGCTAAAAAGAATTTAGAAAATGCAATTTCGGGTTTGCCAGATAATGTTCAGGCTATTGCTTTATTAGCTGAAATTTATGAAAAGCTTAATCTCATTGATAAGGCATTGGATAAGTATAAATTACTGCAGTTACTTTCTCCCAAAAAAGATATTGAAGATAAAATTGCTTATTTAGAAAGAAAACATCTAGAAGAAGAACAAACTCTTCAAATAAATTTATCAGTTGTAAAAAAGGCAATTTCAGAAGCAGAGGAAGAAAAAGAGAATTTTGCAGAGGGAGATTTGAAAAAGGAAATAGAACTTCCGGATAATACTATTGAAATAGAAGCTATGAAAGAAGAAAGGGAGTCAAAAGAAGCTCAGAAAGAAGAATTAGCCGAATCAATTGATACAAATGTTTATAAAGGTTCAGAAGAGATATTAGAACAGAGTCAAGCTGAGCCAGTAGAAATTTTATCTTTAATTAATCCTGAATTTTTATCTCAAAAAGAAAGAGAGAGAGAAGAATTAATTGAAAGTGAAAATGCGATTCAGGAAATTACCACAGAAACTCTCGGAGAAATTTATGCTTCCCAAGGATATTTAGATAAAGCTATAAAAATATATCAGAAATTATTATTAGCAGAGCCAAATAATGAAGCTGCAATTAATAGATTAAAAGAACTTATAGTAGAATTTAATTCTGCGAATGCAAAATCCAATATACAATTCTTTAAAGAAGAAAAAATAACAGAAGAAGAATCAAAAAAGGACATAGGCAAATCCTTGGAAAGAAAGAAAAGAATTTCCGTTTTAGAAAATTGGCTCCAAATGATTAAGAAAGAAAGTCATTTAAAGGGTAAATAATGAATTTTAAAGAATTGTTAGATGAAATAATGTGTAAATTTGATGATGGATTAGGATTATTTTTAATGGGATATGATGGAATAGCAGTTGAGAAATCAATTAAAGATTCTGCAACGAATTTAGAGATATTAGCTGCTGAATATACTAATTTATTAAGAATTTCACAGAATTCTTTAAAAGATATTCAAGGTGGTAATTTAGATGAAATTATAAATATAACTGACGAGTTGGTTATTTTATTAAAAATTATTGCTACTGATTATTTTCTTTTTATGGTTCTTAAAAGTGGAGCAAATTTTGGCAGGGCTCGTTTTGAATTGAAAAAGGCAAAGTATATATTAGAAAAGGAATTAATTTAAATCCCTCTTTCATTTTTATAAATTTTATTTCTTTGTAATCGGTCAATTTTCTCAAAAACCATTAATTTGAAGTTTCTATTTTTTTACCACAGAGGACACAGAGTTATCATAGAATGCACAAGGTTTTTTTTCTATACAATATATGTTTTTAAAGTATTCTTTGTGGTTTCTAATTTTTTTTTACAACTTAAGCACAGCAAAATTATGCTTTCGTCGGAGGAAACTGACCAGTTGCCAAAATAAGCAACTGGTCAGTTTTCTTCAAAATTATTGCTTTGAGACTACCTTATTCTATTTATAGCTTATATTTTTTAACCACAAAGGACACAAAGTTATCACAAAGCACACAAAGTTTTTTCTATAAAATATATGTTTCTTTGTGATCTTTGTGGTTTCTAATTTTTTTGCCATTGGCTTTTAGGATTTAGAATAAACTGACTATTTACAAATATAAATATTGAAAAAAGAAGTAAAATTTAATAAAATAGCCTAGGATTTTATAAATAACTTTTAAGGAGCGATTATGAAAGATGATTTTATAAAGGGTTTAGATTTTTTAATTAGGGATATTGATTATAATTTAATATTTACTCCGAATGATTTTTCTGAAGAGCATAGAATGATAGGACAAATGGTAGAAGATTTTGTTAGGAAAGATATATTAGCAAACAGCAAGAGGATAGAATCATTAGATTTAGAATTGACGAAGGAATTATTGAGGAAGTCAGCTGATATAGGATTGCTTGGGTTAGAGATTCCTGAAGAATATGGAGGGGTTGGTTTAGACAAGGTATCAGCGATGATAATAGCTGAGAAATTAGCCATATTGCCTTCTTTTGCTGCCTCTTACGGAGGGCATTCCGGATTAGGAACTTTACCTATAGTGTATTTTGGTAATGAGTATCAAAAAAGAAAATACTTGCCTAAGTTTGCTTCTGGAGAATTATTTGCTGCTTATGCATTAACTGAAGCAGAAGCTGGTTCAGATGCAACAGCGGCTAAAACAAATGCTATTTTATCTCCTGATGGAAAATATTATATTCTTAACGGAGAAAAGATGTGGATAACAAACGCAGGATTTGCTGATGTATTTATAGTTTTTGCAAAGATAGATGGTGAAAAGTTTACTGCATTCATTGTTGAAAGGGATTACGAAGGATTTAAGATAGGTGCAGAAGAAAAGAAGATGGGATTAAAAGGTTCTTCTACGCGAGCATTAAGTTTTGAAAATGTAAAAGTACCTATAGAGAATTTATTAGGAGAGATTGGAAAGGGGCTTAAAATAGCTTTAAATATTTTGAATATTGGAAGATTAAAAATAGGGGCAGGTTGTGTTGGTTCTTCAAAAGAAGTTATTAATGAAGCAATAAAATATTCTAATGAAAGGAAGCAATTTGGAAGATTGATTTCATCATTTGGAGCCATTAAAGAGAAGATTGCTCGTATGATTATTAATACTTATGTAGGAGAAAGCATGATTTATAGGACTGCTGGTTTATTAGATGAGTATCTTCATCAGTGCTTTTCTCCCGATGAAATAATGAAAAGGATTTCTGAATATGCTACCGAATGTGCTATTTGTAAAGTACTTTGTAGTGAATTTTTAGATTATACAGTGGATGAAGCTGTGCAAATATTTGGTGGCTATGGTTATAGTCAAGAATACTGCGTTGAAAGACATTATAGAGATTCAAGAGTCAATAGAATTTTTGAAGGAACTAATGAAATAAATAGATTAGTAATTTGTTCAATGCTATTGAAAAAACTATCTCAATATGAAAAAGAGGTAAAATCAATTGTTGATTCAATTAATAGCGATAATATATCTGATAAGGAAACATCGCTTCTTAAAGAAGAAAAAGATATTATTTCATCAAGTAAGAAATTATTTTTATTGGTTTTGATGAAAGCCTTGGAGAAAATAGGCGATAAAGTAATAAATGAGCAAGAAATAGCCTTTAGAATATCAGATATAGTTATTCAAATTTATGCTATGGATAGCTTAGTATTGAGAATATTAAAGGAAAGAGTTTCTAAAGAAAATAATATGCTTCTTTTTGATATTGCTAAATTATTTTGCTTCTTCTCTTCGTGGAAGATTCGTCAAAACCTGATTGAAATTTTGCAGTTTTTGTATAATAATGAGGAATTAAGCAATTATATCAATTTAATTAATAAAGGATTACAATATTATAATTTTAATGCAATAAATTGTGTAAGAAATATAGCAGAAAATGCTATTTCTGAGAATAAATATAATCTATAAATTTGTAGGAAGGTGAAATATATGGATACTCTTAGCGAAGGAATAAGCTATATTTCTATGAAAAAATATCAATCTGCACTTCCGGTAATGGAAAAGTGTTATAAAGAAAATCCTAATAATCCTACAATTGCTTCATACTATGGGGTTTGTTTGGCTTTTGCTTCTCCACCGAAGTTTGAATTAGCTGAGCGATTATGTAAAGAAGCTATTAAAAAAGAGATCTATAATGCTAATTTTTATGTTAATTTGGCTTTAGTTTATTATAAACAGAGAAAAAGATATGAAGCCATTATAACTTTAGAAAATGCTTTGAGATGGGACCCCAATAATAAAGAAGCTCTATTACTTCGCAAAAAATTAAAGATTAGAAGAGAACCTGTATTTTCCTTTTTGCCACGCGATAATATCCTCAATATAATTTTTGGAAAGATTAGACATAGGCTACTTGGACCTCTTGAATAATAAAATAATATCTTGAATGAAAAAAGCTTTCATTTTAGTATTCCTTTTCTTCATAGCATTATTATTTTGCAAAAAAAATATACCTCCTGAACCTAAGATAATAGTATCCGAAGAAAAAAAAGAGAGAAATGTTTATTACTCTTCAGCGGAAGCAAGATTGAGTGAATTTATAAATAATTTTATAGAAGATCTAAAAAGCAAAATATATGAGAGGAATATTTCGCATATTAATAGATATTTTATTTTGATGGATAATAATAGATTTGCTGATCAATTAATTTACTTTAATTCATATATAAAAAGCGCAATAGAGGATGTTGCTTCATTAGTTGATAATCATCAAATAAAAAATATATTGAAAAATAATAAGGATGTAATTATTTTTGAATTGACCTCTGCTTATATGAATAATCAATATACGATTTCTTTAAGCGCCTATTATCCTTTAATGAAGAGATATCTTTTTTCAATTAATAAATCAATACAGAGCCATTATGAAATAGATGATTACCTTAAAAAAAATTTTCCGGAAAAGCTTCCAATGAAAGGAAATATTATGGAGGATTTTCTATTAGCTTCAGTAAATGAAGAAATTGTAGATATAAAAATAATAGATTTAAACAATGATAATAAAAATGATGTTGTTATATTTGGGATTGATAATATTTATATATGGATAATGGCTTATAATTATATTATTGATAATATAAGAATTGAAATACCCATGGAATTAAGAGTAAAAAGCAAAAATCCTGCAGGGATTATTTTTAATTATGATAATCATTATTTGTACTTTCTTGCTACTTTCTTGGTTAAGGGGATTTGTTTAGACGCAGAGAGAGATTTCTCTCTTGGGGATTGTCCAGAAAAATTAATTCAAGATACCACAGTTTATAAATCTTTTGTTGGCAAAAACTATTTTTCTATAGAAGTAAATGGTTCTGAAATAGCTTATTTTCATTATATAAATAAGCTGAATGATAATAAGAATTTTCGAAATTATTTGATAGGTATAACGAAAGAGAATAGAATCCAACTGTTAAAAGATAATTATTCGATAGTGTATGAATCTCCTTTTTTGGTAGGAAGGGCTATTAGCATGCGAGATAATCTATTGATTGTTTCCTCTGAAAATGTTAATTGTCCCCCCGATAAGGTTATATTGTATAAATGGATTGGAAATAGTTTTATAAAAGTAGCCGAAAAAGATCTTTCTTCTGCCTGTATTTCTGCTTTAGGTTTGTATGAAATAGAAAAGAACTATATTCAATATATTTTTGCTAATTTTGAATTTTCAAATAAAAATTCCGATATTTATTTTGGCTTCTTAGAATATATTAATGAAGATAATTAGAATTATTTTAATAATCTTTTTTGTATTATTATTAAATTATATTGTTTATGATTCTATTTTTATAAATTATGGTGGGAGGCTTGTGATTCATAATGGCTATTTACCAAAGGATATAAATCCTCTTTGGCATATAAGGATAGAAGAATTTGAAATTGATAAATTAATATATAATTCTTTATGCGATTTAGATACAGATGGTAATTTAAATTTTTCTTTATTAGAAAATGCTTATTTGGAGGGAAATACTTGGTATTTCAGAATCAAAAAAGATATTTATTTTTCTTCTTCTAAAGCAACTTTAACTTCCTATGATGTTAAAAATAGTTTAGAATATTTAAAAAATTCATCAAATCCCTATAATTTCATTTATAGGAATATAAGAGATATAAAGATAGTAGATTCCTTAAATTTCCTTATTGAGATTAATCAACCGGATTCTTCATTTTTACTAAAGCTATGTCATCCATCAGCTTCCATTTTCAGAAGATGGAAGAAGGCTAATGAAGGATATGATTTTTTAGGGACAGGTCCTTTTAAAATAATTAATAAAGATTTACCTTATTCATTGAATTTAGCTGCTAATGCGAATTATTATGATGGTATGCCTTTTATTGATAATGTAGTATTTTATTCTTCCTTAAAGATGAATCCTCTTTTTTATTTTAAGATGGGTTCAGTGGATATAATATCTTTATACCAAAATAAAATAACCAGCTCGGAGGATTTATCAAATTATCCCATTTTGAGAATTGAAAAACCTCTTCTTACTTTTTTACTATTAAATCCAAAGGTGAAGCCTACTTCTAACAGCGAGTTTAGAGCTTGGCTGTATTCTCAAATAGATAAAAAAGGTTTTCTAAATAGTCTCTTTAATGGAAAAGGGAAAATTATTAATGCTCTTTTTACAGATTATGAATCAAATTACAAAAATAATGTACCTATTCCTAAATCCTATGAACCGTTAATTATTGTTGTCTTAGATAATGATTTTATCAGTAAATCAATAGCAGAAAGATTACAAGCGATATTAATAGGAAAGGGGATAAAGAATCAAATAATTTATTCTGATAATAAGGCTTTTTTAGAAAAACAACGACAAGGAGATTTTCATATTATTGTATCTTATGCATCGCCCTTTTACAAAGAAGAAGAACTTAACATATTATATTTCGCCAGCGTCTATTCATATTTTAGGAATATTGGCAATATAGATGTTGTTAACTATCCAAAAGATTTTGAAATAAATTTATTAAGAAAAAAAATTCTTATTCCTATAATTTCCATTAACAGAGAATACTTAACAAAAAAGAATATTCATTTTTATAGAAGAGATTTTCAGAGTTTATCAGATTTTGAATATGCTTGGATAAGTGAAAATCATTTTGCTGATTAATCATTAAGAGGCAAGTTTTTAAATGAAGATTAGATATTATTTGATTGTTATTATATTGCTAATTACAGTATTGCCAATAAGTTTCTTAACGATATGGTTTTTGAAGAAGATAACTTATGAATATATGCAGCGAGCCAATTTACAACTTGAACAAATTAATTTATTTATAAATTCAGCATTAGAAAGCAAGATTAAGAAATTAAGCGAAATAATGAGCAGTTTGGATAAATATATAGTAGGAAGTGATGCTGACTTGTTAGCTGATTTACAATTATCCAATTGTTCTCCACAGGTAATTCATTTAGCATCTGATCTGAAAAATGCTTCCGGTTTGGATTATTTAGAAATTATAGATCAAGATGGCAAGATTTTAAGCAGCGGGCATTGGATAGCTAACTTCGGACAATATCATAGAAATAAAATTTTATGGAAGGATGATTCCCCTGTTTTTCATAAGGAGCAAATAATAGATAAATATTATTTAAGCATTCAAATTAAGCATCCGATAGAATTAATGGATAAGATGATATATTTAATTGGCGGATATAGATTGGATGAAAATTCTTTGTTGCCTAATTATTTGCCTTCTGAAGTATTGATTAATTTCTCTTTAAATCCTAAACAAAGAATAAATATTTATCCAAAATTCACTAAAGAATTTAAAAATGAGAGGGGCAAATCACTTGCGATTCTTGAAGCTTATGTATCAATGGGTTCAATGAATAAAATTATTAAAGATACATATAAAACTTTTATCGTTGTTTCCATTTTATTAATCTGCTTTTCTATCCTATTAGGAATATTTCTTTCTCATCATATTACTAAACCTTTGGAAATTTTAGCTTCGGCAGCTTCAGAAATTGGGAAGGGGAATTTGCAAAAAAATATTAATTACACAGCTAAAGGAGAGTTTTCAAGCTTAATATCTGCTTTTAATTATATGATAGTATCCCTAAAGGAAGCTCAAAATAAATTGCTTGAAGCGGAAAGAATTAATGCTTGGCGCGAAGCAGCACGCCGAATAGCTCATGAGATAAAAAATCCAATTTCTCCTATTCAGGTTTGTATAAAAACATTGCTGAAAGTTAAAAAGGATAAGCCTGAAATTTTTGATAATCTTTTTGAGCAAAGCTCAATTACCATATTAGAAGAAGTTGATAAATTACATTCTTTGGCAAATTCATTTTCTTTGTTTGCTCAAATGCCAACTCCTTCAAAAACACTAATAGATATAAATAATTTAATTGAGCGTGTTATTCAATTATATCGGTCTTCTGGAGAAAATTATCAAATTAATTTGAATTTGAATGAAGATATTCCATTAGTTATGGGAGACCAAAATCTTATTTCTTCTGCCTTGAATAATATAATTAAGAATGCGCTGGAAGCTTTGCCAAAAGAAAACCCTGAATTAATTATTTCTACTAATAAAATTGATGATGGCAGAGAATGGATAAGAATCGTTATTTCTGATAATGGAGAAGGCATTGATTTAGAAGATTTGCCGAATATTTTTAAGCCATATTTTACTAAAAAGGCTAAAGGAACAGGATTGGGTCTTACAATAGCTAAAGAAATTATTGACCAACATGAAGGCAGAATCTTTATAGAGAGTATGAAAGGAAAAGGAACTACCTTCTTTATAGACTTACCTTTAATATAATTACAAGATCAAAATATCTTTTCCACGCAAATAATTTCTTTTATAAATAAGATTTTTAGCAATAGCCTTTATTACCATAATCTGATATAAGAGCTTATTCTTTCTTGAGCTTGAAAATAAATTTTTTCTTTAGGATAAATGCTTATTGCTTCTTCTATATATTTTAATGATTCATATAATTGAGAAAGCATTGATTTTTCATTGATCATATTGTAAGCTTGGCATTCTTTTGAAATTCCAATATTGTATAATAAATTAGATTTTGCTTCCGGGTCCGTTAAATCTATATTGGCTGATTTCCAATGTTTGATTGCTTCTCCCCAAACCCAATTCTCTGCATAATCATTTCCTCTTTTTAATTCGCCATTTTTCCCTTTTGCCAAAGGAATTCTTATAATTTCTGTAGTGTATATAAATAAAGGCAATACTCCTTTCAAGATCCCTTCTTCAAGAATTTTTTCTATTTCTCTTAAAGAAGGGATTTCAGAACCCCAAACAAATTTATCTTTATAATTTGATATAAAAAAGTTGCTGAAAAGAGATTGACTGTGTTTGTTATCAAGAATTTCGCATTCTATTTCCAATTCCCCTTCAATGAATAAAAACATTTGGACTTCTTTAATTTCTTTTCTACACTTCTTCTCTTTAGCTTCTTCTTCACACTCTGTCTCTATTGTCTTTTTAACCTCAATAGAATTCCATTTTTGATCTATATTATATTTATGAATCTTAATAATTAAAGATAAATTGCTTGCATCTTTGCTTATTTTTAATTTAGGATTGTTTTCAATAATAGCTTGAGAGATTCTTTTTTTTAATGAAGAATTTAGCCAATCATATTCGAAATCTACTGAATTTGCTTGAATATTTATTGCGCCACTTAATTTTAATTGAGGCGGGATTTTTCTATTTATTTCAATTGTGGTCTTTAGCCATCCAAATCCCCCTATTAAAATATCAGAATTCAAAAATATTAATGCAATCAAGATTGTTATTCCTTTAAAAATTATCATTTTTCTATGTTTTATTTAATTAGAGATAGAATTTCTTGTGCATCTACTAATCCTTTGCCTGCTAATTCTAAAGCTTTTTCGCCTAATAATTTTATATTAAATTCTTTTAGAGTTGATTTAATGTTATCAGCTGTTTCCTTATATATAATAGAAGAAATTATTTTATCATTAATTGGGACTGTTTCTACTAAAATAAATTTTTCATAGGATAAGGGGTCTTGACAAAATGAACAGCCGCTATTTGTATAAAATTCTTCACTTTCTAAAGAAGAATAGCTGATGTAATTGCTAAGTGGGAATTTAATTTTACAAGTAGGGCACACTTTGGTTAGAAGTCTAAAGAATATGATTCCTTTTAATACGCCAGCTTTTATGGGAGACCTAAAGCCCATTTTTAAAAGCCATTCTATGGCTTTTGAGGTATCAAAAGAATGCATTAAAGCTATTATCTTATTATGAGTAGAAGCCAAAAAAGAAAAATCCATGATTTTTCTTTGCATAGCCGAAGCTATTATTATTGCATCATATTTATTAATTAAGATTTTATTAAATAAAGCATCAAGCATCTCTGTATTATATGAGGATATTTCTAATTGATCTACATTCTTTAAAGGATAAGAGATTGTATCTTCAATTATAAGAAAGGATTTTTCTTTTTTTGAATGATAAATAATCGGATAGATGGAATAAGCTCTATCTAAATTCGGCGGTGATGCAATAATTAATAAGCCTTGTGGCTGCGAAAAAAAATTTTCTAATAATTCAATTGTTTCCGGATAATTTTTTGCTATATTAGCATATTGAATATTTAGAATATTTTCATTGAAAATCTCCAGTTTAAAATTTAGTCCTTGAACATCAGGTGTTGAATCGACAATCAGGTGCAATGTTTTATTTTTAATTATAAGCTCTATAAAGCCACGTTGGGGAAGTTTATACGCAGTATAAATAGAAGCTAAAGCTGTTAATAATCTTTGCATTCTATTATAAACTGATTTGGGTAAAGGGAATAATGGGCGATCTTTCTTATCATATTCTACTATGCATTGTTCTTTTTGTTTGAATATCATTATTTTTTTTGAATGTCCTTTAATAGCATTAGCTAAAAGGCTTCTTAACCATTCAGAAGCTGAATCTTGCAATTGAAGATGAGCTATGCTTTTTGGCTTAATGTTATCTGTCTCGCTTATTATTATGAATTTTCCATAATCAGTTTCAATAGGTAAAATTGTGCCTCTATCAGGCTCTATTGGAAAATATTTTACCAAAGCCCTATATAAATTCTTTTTTGAAAAAATTATTACTTTTATTTTTTTTGATATTAATTGCGCTAAACTATTGATAAAATTATCATCAGGTAAATATGGAAATGCTGTGATTACAGTATCATTAATCTCTGCTAATGGACAAGCAAAATATGACCAAGCTATTTTTGGAGATAATTTTTGAATTATTTCTTTTGAAATATTTAATTTTAATAATCTCTTTTCTTCTTCTATTTCATAAGAACTTAAAAATTTTTGAAATTGCTTTATAGGAATAAAATTATTTTTAATTAAAATGTAGCCTAAATAATCCGGTTTCTTTTTTTGAATAAGAATAGCTTTATCTATTTTTTCTTTATCTATTAATCCTTCGCGAATTAAAAGCTCACCAATCAAAACATTATCCATTTTTATCAATCAAAAAGTATATCACAATAAGAATTAAGGGTTCAATATGTTTCTTGGAACATTTATAAAAGAAGACTAATTTAATAGGGAACTATCATAGTTGGAGTAATTTTTTCTTTCTTTTCAAAATCTTCTTTGAATTTAAGAGCCTCTTCTTTTGTCGAGAATTTTCCAATTCTTATTTTATATAATCCTTTTGATAAAATAACTGAAACTGTATATCCTTTCTCTTTAAGCTTCTTTTCTTTTTCTTCAGCTGAGGCTTTTTCTCTAAGAGCGTATAACTGGAGAGCATAATAGTTTTCAGTTTTAATATTTTCCGGTTTCTTTTCTTCAGAAGGGGATATTATTGAGGGTTTTTCTTCTTCTTTTGTCTTTGGCGGAGAAGGTTCTTTTAATGAATAAAATTCAAATTCTTTTTTTGGAACTGGAAGTTTTGGCTCTTCCATGGGTTTTATTTCTTTCGGAGGAGATTCAGAAGTTTGATTTTTTTCAGCAATGATCGGATGGATTACGGCTGCTTCTTTAGAACTTTTACCAACCATAACCCCTAAAAAGAATGCTAATGATAAAATTGCTAATTGAGCCATTAGAAAAACTATAATTTGCTTTTTAGTTAATTGTATGTCATAATAACTTCTTTCTTCATAATCTTTAATCATTTTATACCTCCAATTTCTCATTATACTTTTAACTTTTTTAAAGTCAAGTTAGCGAATTGCTAATTTATGCAGCAAAATAATTTGCAAATTCATGAATTCACTAATTCATGCCTTCGCCTAATCATTGCAAAAGCAGCTTCGCAAAAATTTTTTAGTAGAGGTATTGAAAGATTCTTTAATAAAAAGTTACAATTAAAAATTTGATTTTATAAATTAATTATGTTATATTTAAACATATTTTAATGGAGGATTATATGGCAACAAAAAAATTATTGGATATGCTCAATAGGGCTATTGCAATGGAATTGCAAGTATCAATTCAATATATGTGGCAGCATGTGTTATCGAAAGGCATTGAAGGTTATTCTATTAAAAATGTATTTAGAGAAGCTGCAATAGAAGAGATGAAGCATGCTGAAATGATTGCCGAAAGATTAGTATATTTAGGAGGTATGCCTACTATTACGCCTTCTCCAATAATAATAGGAGATACAATAGAAGCAATGATTAAGCAAGATAAAAAGGATGAGGAAGAAGCAATTAAATTTTATAAAGAAATTATTGGAGAAGCAGAAAAAGAAAAAGATATAGTAACCGGTGAATTATTTAAAAAGATTCTTGCCGATGAAGAAGAACATCACGATATATTTTCAAGCTTATTGGAAAAAAAATAAATGGTTAGTATGCTAATTTAAAGAGAGCAGGAGGAAGCTTTAATTTTTCATCCCCTAAAAGTGGCAGGAGAATATAGAAGACGGAACCATGTGGATAATTATTTTGAACCCAAGTAGCGCCGCCGTGGGCTTCTATAATTGATTTAGCAATATAAAGTCCTAATCCCATTCCATTTGAATGCTCATAAATTGTTTCAGATTGGAAGAAAGGTTCAAATATGGATTTTCTTTCTTGAGATTCAATTCCAGGTCCTTCATCTTTGATTGATATAAGTATAGTTTTCCCCGCTATCTTATGCTTAATTTCTGCCGGAATTATTTCTCCTATTTCTGAAAGGCGATTTATAATTTTAAGATTGATTGATATAGAACCTCCCTTAGGAGAGAATTTATAAGCATTCTCAAGATAATTACGAAATACCAAAGCAATTTTTTCATTGTCAAAGACAAAATCCGGGACTTCTGTTGGCAATTGTATTGAAAAATTTAAATCCTTTGACTGAAATTTTGGCATTAATCTATTTGATTCAGTTTTTAATACTTCTATAATATTATTCATAGACATAGTTAGTGTTACATTTCCTGAATATAATTCCGAAAAAGATAAAATTTGGCTTATTTTATTATTTAATTGGTTTATTTGCTCATCAATAATTTTTAAAAAATTAACGGAAGCAGTATCTTCAAAATATAATTTTTTCTTTAAGATATCAATAGTACTTTTAATAATGCTAAGTGGGGTCTTTAATTCATGAGAAAGCTTGCTTATGAAAGTTGCTCTCATCTCATGCAGTTCTATTATTTCTGATACATCATTAATTATTGCTATAACTTCTGCCGAGTTATTATTTGATAATGATTTGATGCTAACATTATAATATTTTGGCTTTTTCTCTCCTATATTGAATTGTAATGAGAGGTATGAAATCTTTTCCTCTTTTACTTTTATCATATTTTCAAGAACTCTTTTAAAATTGGGTGAAGAACAGATAAATTTTTTGCTTTCTTTATCATAATTTACTTGAAATATTTCAACTGCTACATCATTAAGTAGATAAACCTTATTCTCTTTATTTATCACTATTACTCCTTCCTTAATTTCTTTTAGAAGAGCTAATATTTTATTTCTCTCTCTGCTAAGGTTTTCTGTGGATTTTTCTAATTCAGATATTCTCTTCTTTAATTCTTCTAAAAGCAAAGAGTTTTCATATTTGCTTTGCCAATAATTATAAGCTTTATTTAAAACATGAGTTATATTATTAGAAAAAGGCTTAATGATAAAATCATAGGCTCCTAATTGAATAGCTCTTATGGCTCTATCGATGGTCGGATAAGCTGTTTGAACAATAATTAATGTATGAGGTGATATCTGATTAATTTTTGGAATTAAGTTTAATCCATCTTCATCAGGTAATACTAAATCTAATAATATTAGAGAGAAATTATTTTCCTTTATCAGCTTAAGTGCATCGGTGGCATTTGAAGCAATATTTATATTCCAATTTGTATTAGATAACTCATCTTTAATTTTTTCTTGACATATTTTATCATCGTCAACAAGTAATAAATTTTTCATACTTTTAGGAGCTTATTACCTTGCTATTATAGACTTTCTTTCTTCAATATTCTTTTTAGATGGATTGTATATTTCTATTTTGCATCCCATCATTAAGATAGGAACAGTTCTCTCATTAATTATACTTTCGGATGTATTTTCATCAACTCTTTTAAAATTGGAAAGATTGTTGTTTAAATAGGCTAAACATTTCTTTGTTATTTCAACAGCTTTTTCTTTATCTGCATTGATTAACAACCAGAAAGTATTATCACCTGCAAAAGATAAGTAAGGATCATATTTAGCTATATCCTTAATAAATTCTTTAAGAAGATTTGCTGTATAAGCAAGAACATCTAATACCCAAAATTTTCCATTCACTAATTCTAATTCTTCCAAGCAGGAATCTCTATAATAGAAGGATATAGCGCTTAATTTTAGACCTTCTTTATATCTCTTGATTTTCTCTTCATTAAAATTGCCAAATAATGGTAATTTAGTTATTGGATGAAGGTTCTTTTCTTTATCTTTATTAGCTAATTTTTCTTTAATTATTTTTTCCAGTTCATCAGTGTCAAAAGGCTTTGTTATATATTCATCGGCTCCACAATCTAACCCCCAATATTTATCATCCAAAGCTACTTTAGCTGTAAGCATTATTACTATTGTATCTTTATATTTTGGATCGCTCTTTATTTTTCGGCAAACCTGAAAACCATTTATTTTTGGCATCATTATGTCAAGAATTATTAAATCCGGTTGATATTTATATACTTTTTGTAGAGCTTCTTCTCCATCCATAGCTGTTAAAACTTCATAATTTAGTAATTCTAAATCTGCTTTTAAAATTTCTACTAAGTATTCATTATCATCAACAATTAATAGCTTATTTTTCATTGTTATCCTCCTTAATTTCTATAGGGATATGCACAGTAAAAGCACTCCCTAAAGATTCATCCTTCATTAATAAACCATAATATTGAAAAATATGCTTTGCCGGGCTTTCTACATATATATCCCCATGTAGTATTTCTATTATCTTCTTGCAAATTGCTAAACCCAGCCCAGTGCTTGGAATCTCTGATTTAATTTCATGCTTATTACTGAATTTATTAAAAATTATAGATTGATTATCCTCTGATATACCAGGTCCTTCATCAACAACTCTTATTATTAAAATGGAATCGCTTCTATTAAATTCTAATATTAAAAGTATTCTTCCATTCATTGGAGAATACTTATATGCATTGTGAAGAAGATTAAGAACTATCTGCTTTATTAATACAGGATCAGAATAAAAACTTTCAGCAATAGAGCTGCAAATAAGACGAAGATCAACAAATTTTTCCCTCTGAATATTTTGTAATGAATTAATTACTTCTTGAATTAATCTCAATATATGAATTTTTGATAATTGCGGAGATATCTGAGATTGATACCTTGCTAAATCTAATAATCTAAAAATTAATTCATTCATATTTTGAGTTTCTTTCTCCATTATTTCAATGATTTTCATATAGTGCCAATCTAATTGTCCAAACTTTTGCTTCTTTATTATATCAATCCCACTTCTTAATGAAGCTAAAGGAACTTTCAGCTGGTGAGATACATATGAAACGAATTCTTGTTCATTTGTTCTTTTATTAACTTCTGCAAAATTATTTTTGCTATTAGAAAAAATATATTCTAAAACCTTTATTATTTGACTGAATGTTTTTTTATTGTTTTCATCAATGGAATTTTGAGGAATCAATATTAATGCTTTAGGATTATCATAATCCCAACAAAGCGGATGAATATCAGTTCCATTTATAAATTTATCCAAAGGAATTATTTCATCATGATTTATATTCTCTAATTTCTGTTTTCCATTAAAAAATTCTTTGGTGGGATATAAACCAATTAATGGTTGACAATCAGGGGAACTCGCTATCTCTTGCAAAAAACCTTTTTGTCTTTCAGCTAATATTTTTATTTTATAAGGGAAACCGAGATTCCATATTTTCTCTAAAAAACTCTTAAAAGGCTCTTCTCTTTTGATAGAACTCAATGAGATATAAAGCTTATTTATATAATTTAAAGCTTTATGCTGTATTCTTATCTTATCAAGCTTAACTATTTTTTCTTCTTTTTTTTCTGGTTTGGAAACTTCTACTATAGGATTTATAAGATTTTTGCTATTCATACTTTCACTTCCTAAATCAAAAATAACAACATAAATGCCAATAAAATTTATAGGAAAACATTGATATATCTTAATCTCCAAGTATATATTTTGTCATCATATTGACTTCTGTCAAATATAAAATAGCGAATTTAGTTCATAGAGTTTATAGAATTGAGAGCTTATAGAGTTCCGCATATTATGACTGTTTTTATGAATTTTCTTTTTATGAATGAATAATGATTCTATAGTTTAACAATTATATGAGCGCTAAAGGTAAAAAGGTAATAAATTGAGGAACTCTCAATTCAATTTGAGTTTGTAGAGTTTGTAGAGTTTATAGAGTTTATAGAGTTCCACAATTTATTACCTTTATACCTTATTATATGCTTTATTTAGTGATTTACTCTAATTAATTATTCCTTCTAAAAATTATATTCTTGA
>CAYREJ010000005.1:0-26142 GCA_964423235.1 uncultured Acidobacteriota bacterium
AAGCTTTTGATGGTAGTAATTGTGGAACTCTCAACTCTACAAACTCTATAAACTCTATAAACTCTATATATTGACTGCCCTTCTTTTTTATGAAATAATATGAATCATAGATGGCTGAAAAATTAAAGTATACTAAATTAGGAAGATACAAATTAGAGAGCTTAATAGGAAAAGGTGCAATGGGGGTAGTTTATAAAGCATATGATCCGGTTATTGAGAGGTATGTAGCAATAAAAGCAGTAGAGATAGGAAAGAATCTGCCTTTGGAAGAGTATGATGAATATATGCAAAGATTTTCTCGGGAAGCTCAAGCAGCTGGTAGATTATCTCATCCTAATATTGTAACAATATATGATGTTTCTCAAGATAAAGAAACAGGAATTCCCTACATAGTAATGGAATTTATTGAAGGACAAAATCTGAATTATTTTTTGAATACTGGGATGATGTTTTCTTTAGAAGATACTTTAATGATTATTGATCAAGTAGCAGATGCTTTAAATTATGCTCATCAACAAGGAATAATTCATAGAGATATAAAATGTTCGAATATAATGCTTCAGAAAGGGCTTAAAGTAAAAGTTATGGATTTTGGAATAGCGCGATTAGCGACATCGACTTTGACTAGAGAAGGACAATATTTAGGAACTCCTAATTATATGTCTCCGGAACAAATTAAAGGGAAAAATATAGACAAAAGGAGTGATATATTTTCCTTGGGGATTGTATTTTATAGGCTGCTGACAGGAGAAAGACCTTTCCAAGCAGATTCGTTTGCGGCAATAAGTTATAAGATACTTAATGAAGAGCCTATTCCTCCTACTCAACTAAATCATTTATTGCCTGAGGGAGTGAATTCCATAGTAGCGAAAATGCTTGCCAAGGAACCACTCAGGCGGTATCAAAGTGCTTATAGCATCCGTGAAGATATTTGGAAAATACAATCCGGTGAAACTATACAGACAGAAAATCAGTTATCTCCAAGTGCTGATATTAAAGTTATAAAAAGTTCTGTGGAAAAGAAAAAATATTTTTATCTTTTCTTATTAGTAGCTTTTTTCGGCATATTGATAACTGCAATTCACTTTAAATCAAATTATACTCAAACTAAAACCTCGGAAAAAATAAATATTAATGTGCCTAAATCTTCAATTGAGAAAGAAAACAAAAAGAATATAAATGATGTTTCTTCTTTAGAATTTAATACTTATAAGCAATTTGCAATTAATTACTTTAACAATAAGAATTATGAGAAGGCACTTGCAAATCTTTTGTATTATTTATCTATTAATTCAGAAGATAATGAAGCATTAAAATATTTATATGATTCTACCTCTAAAGTGATGGAGAATCCTATTAAATGTGATGCAGGAAGAACAATCCATTCCATTGTAGATTTATCAACAAACTTACTACCTTCAGGTTATTTATATTTTTTGCAAGATGATAATTTATGTTTAATAACTCCTACTTCTTATAATGAAATTCATTTGCAGGTGAAAGCGCAATCCGGTAAGTCTAATATTAAAATATATTTATATAGTGAAAAAGATAAAAAACTGATAAAGTGGATAAGTTTAAGGGAATTAGGAGCAGGAGAAGTTTGCAAGATGAAAATAAATTACAATAAAGGGGAGATTATTGGGGAATGGATTAGCAATTGAGTAGAGCGAATAAAGTTTAAGGAAAGCTAATCGAGAGGGTAAGAATGAATTCTTATGTGAGAATGCCATTTGAAGGAATTGCAACATTTTTAGGGGTTCCTCTTTTGAAAGATATTGAAGACTTAAAAGAAAATAATGTAGCAATTGTTGGTATTCCTTACGATATGGGGACTACTAACAAATCAGGGACTCGTCTTGCCCCAAGAACCATTAGGGAAGCTTCCCTTCTATATACTTATAATAGTGCTGGTATTTTTTCTATTTATAATTCCAATAAAGAATTTCAAGGATTATGGGATATTAATAAGAAAAAATATATTTTAAAAGGATTAATAATGTATGATTTAGGTGATATATCAATTGTTCCAGCTAATGTAGAGAAAAGCTTTAAAAATATTAAAGAAGCAGTATCTTTGATTATTGTTAAGAAAGCATTTCCGGTTTTTCTTGGAGGAGATCATTCAATTACTTATCCTATTCTTCAAGCTTACGAGAATGTTGAAAATATTCATATTATACATTTTGATACTCACATAGATACTTGGGAAAATGTTGGTCAAGCGGAATTAGGACATGGTAGCCCATTTTTCCTCGCTCAAAATTTAAAAAATATTATAAGGATAACACATATTGGTTTGCATGGCTTTCTCAATGATGAGGATAGGTATATTGATGCTATTAACAAAGGACATAATGTTATAACGGCAGAAGAAATTCATTATAAAATGGAAGGTATTGATTGGAAAAAATTATTACCGGAAGAAGATAATTATTATTTAAGTATAGACATAGATGTCTGCGATCCCGCTTATGCGCCGGCAACCGGCACAGCTGAATTTGGTGGTCTTACCCCTATTCAGTTATTTGAGATTATAAATAAGATCTGCCCTTTAAGAAGATTTATAGGAATGGATTTGGTTGAAGTTTGTCCTCTTTTGGATCATTCAAATATTACATCACTTTTGGCTTGCCAAATTATTATTTCAGTATTATCAGCAATTAATCAATGATCTCTTTCTTACTCCTCATCGTTATCCTCTTTACTACCAGCTCTTGGCAATGTTCTTAGTGCTTTCTAATTTTTCTTATCTTCTTATCTTGCCATTGGATTGGCTTTTAGCGCTTGGAAAATATTGAATAGCTGCAGTTCGCTATTTATGGTCAGCTTTCTGCAAAATTATTGTTTTGAGACTACCTTATTCTATTTATAGCTTACATTTTTTAACCACAAAGCTATCACAAAGCACACAAAGTTTTTTCTATAAAATATATCTTTCTTTGTGATCTTTGTGGTTTATAATTTTTTTGCCATTGGCTTTTAGGATTTGGAGAAAACTGACTATTTACAGTTCGCTATTTTGATAAAAAGACCAATTTTTATTAAAATATTAGCTCTTAAACCCAAGTCTCCAAACTCATTTATGAAAATTAAAGAAGTAAAAAAGATTTTTGATAATGTTTCTTTTCTTAAATTAATAAAAGCAAATCTTAAAAGGAGCACTTATGGAAAAGCAGTTATAGAATTAAATTATAATAATGATTTGACGCAAATAGCAGGTTTTCTTCATGGAGGAGTTTTAGCAACTATTTCAGATGCAGCAGGCGCCTTCGCTTTATATCCATTGATAGATAACGATAAAGATTTGCTAACTATTAGCTTAAATATAAACTATCTCAGTCCTGTTAGAAATGGAAAAATCTTCGCTTCCGCTGAAATCATTAAGAAAGGCAATAAAATAGCAACTGCCATTATTAAAATAGAAGATAAAAATAAGAATATTTTTTCATTCGCAATTGCCAATTATAGAATACTTACAAAAGCAAGCAGCTGAATCGTTAATATTTTTATAAGCTTTGAGTTCTTCTTAATTTTCTTCTTAATCTTTTGCGAGCTAATGCCTCTTTAGTTCTCCTCTTTTCTCCAGGCTTTAAATAATAAGAATGCTTCTTCACTTCTTTTATTATATCTTCTTCCTGAACTTTTCTTTTAAATCTTTTTAAGGCATTCTCTAAAGATTCACCATCTTGAATTATAATACCAGCCAATTTTAAACACCCCTCTTACTTTTTAATAGTTTAAAATAATAAATCATATTTTCATATATGTCAAGTCTTTTCCTTGTAAATAGTTAGTTTATTCCAAATGCTAAAAGCAAAGCCAATGGCAAAAAAATAAGAAACCACAAAGATCACAAAGAAGGCACAAAGATCACAAAGAAAGATATATTTTATAGAAAAAACTTTGTGTGCTTTGTGATAACTTTGTGTCCTTTGTGGTTAAAAAATGTAGGCTATAAATAGAATAAGGTAGTCTCAAAGCAATAATTTTGGAGAAAACTGACTAGTTACCAATTGGTTCGTTGACATTTTATTGTTCAGCAAATATAATTGATATTACAAAAAAAATATGGAAGAGATTCCTAAAGAAAAAAAATTCAAAGTTATAGATAAAAGAATTAGTCAAGAAAAGGAAGATAATAAAAATAATTCAAATTCTTTTGCTGCCAAAACGATAGATGAATTTACTGAAAAGGAGAAATTTACTATATTAATTTCTTTAATTTATCAAAATGCTTTAGTTGCAATTGAATCGTATAAAGAAAAAGATATAACGAGATTAGATGAGGCAAAGTTAATTATTTCTTTATTGGAGAACTTGAAAGTAAAAACAAAAAATAACTTGGATAAAGAAGAAGAAGATTATTTAGATAGAGCGATACATTCCTTAAGATTAGCATATTTAGAAGCCATAAAATTTATATGAAAAAAATTTTTGTAATAGTCATATTAATTTTAACTTCTTATCTTGGTGCTCAAGAAGTCATAGATTTAACGAAAGAATCGCCCGGAACTTCTCCTCCTTCTTCTCCGGTGGCGAAGGCACCGCAAGAACAAGTAATAAATATTAAAGTTAGAACCTACCAGGATATAGAATTTTTATGGAAAGAGTTTATAGATTTAGTTGAAAGAAATGAAAAAGACGCTTCAATAAATATTTTATTTAAAATAAATGAAATAAGAAAAGAATTGGAAATTGAGTATCTTTCAGGATATAGTAAAGCTCTTACAAATATTGGATATGAACAGATTAAAAAAAGATTTTATGATTACGCTTTTCAAATCTTCTTCTATGCTAAAGAGTTTGATTCTGCTAATAAAGAAGCCTATGTTGGTATAGCATATTCTTTAATTAAAAAGGATGTTCTTAGTTTTGGAAAAGCATTATATTTTATTTTTTTAGGCTTAAGAGGTAGGCTGAGTAATTTATTTTCAACGATTCAATTTTTAATAGATAGCTTGAATATATTTTTCTTAATGAATTTTTTAATGATTGTTGTATTATCAATTATCCTTTTTTTGAAGTATCGGCTGCTGTTTATTCATGATTTAAAAGAGAATTTTAGTGGAAAATTTAGCGAGAAATCAATTGAATTAATAGCTTATGGGGTCTTAATTCTTCCTTTTATATTTTTTATTGGTTGGGCTTGGGCTTTCATATTGTGGCTAATGTTATTTAGTAAGTTTGGTTCTAAATTTGAAAAATTTATTGTAATAATGTTGATTCTTATAGCGATGTTATGGGTTCCATTTAATAAATTTTCAGAAGAAGTTTTAAAGATTTGCATAAAACCTATTTATAGACTTTATCATAGAGCTTTATTTGAGCCGATTTATCCGGGAACTTTAAAGAGCTTGGAGAATTATGTTTTGCAGAACCCCGGTGATAAAAGAACAATGCTTGTATTAGCAAACTTATGGAAAAGGAATGGACAGCTTGATAAGGCGATAAGCTTATATAATAACATAATTAAATTGGAACCTAATGCAATAGCATTAAATAATCTTGCTAATACTTATTATCAATTAGATGTGCCTGATAATGCTATCCAATATTATATTCAAGCACTGAACTATGCACCTGAGGATGCTACTATATATTATAATTATAGTCTTGCAGTAAGAGCTAAATTTAATTTTGGAAAAGCTGAAGAATTAATGAGAAAAGCAATTGAATTAGATCAAAATTTAATATTAAATTATGAAAGAAGAGCTACTAATAAAAAGGGAGTTGTAGATTTTATTATGACTCCCAAAGAACTTTTTAGCTTAATATATAAAGAAACACCTTTTTATAATAATCCGATGAAAATTATTTTACTTTTTTTAAATAGCAGTACTATTATAATTTTATGTTTATGGATATTTTTATGGATGCAGAAAAGAAAATTATTTTTAGCGAGGAAATGCGCCAGTTGTGGAATTGCATATTGTAAGAAATGTCAAGCCATAGAAAAAAAATTTAATTATTGCAGTCAATGTTTGCATCTTTTTATTAAAAAAGATGGTATTTCTCAAGCCAGCAAAATTGAAAAATTGAATTTTATAGAGAAGGAGAAGAAGAAGAATTATGCGTTTTCTTATTTAATGACGATTTTTGTGCCAGGAAGCGGAAGTTTATATATCGGTTCCATTAAATTAGGGATTTTAAGCATAGTAATATGGGCATTTTTAATCTCTTTGATATTAAAAAATAATTGGACCATTGAGCCTTATATCGTCTCAGAATTTAATCATTGGGTATCGCTGCTGATTTTTATAATTTTTGTTGCTTATTATTTGCTTTTTAATTTATGGTATTTATTAAAGCCGAGGAAAGTAAAAAGTGGCATTTGAAGGAACATTAGAAACATTTAGCATAGCTGATATTTTACAATTAATAGGATTACAAAGGAAAACAGGAATCTTAACACTGAAAAGTAAAAATGAAGTAGTAACGGTTTCTTTTTATAATGGGATGATAGTAAGTGCTGATTCAGTTCCTAAAAAATTAGAAGATAAGTTAGGGAAAGTATTAGTTAAAACAGGGATAATAACAGCGGAGCAATTAGAAGAAGTTCTTTCTATTCAAAAGAAGACATTACAGAAATTAGGATATATTTTAATAAAACAAGGTTATTTAACTCAAGAGCAACTTAAGGAAGCCTTGCAAGTTCAAATATCTCAAATGATATATAGATTATTTAGATGGACAAGCGGTGAGTATAATTTTGATCCTCACGCCAAAGTAGAATATGATCCGGAAAATATGGTTCCTTTATCAGCCGAGAGTATTCTAATGGAAGGAATTCAAATGATTGATGAATGGCCGTTAATCCAAAAGAAAATTCCCTCATTTAACATAGTATACAGAAAAGTAGAAAATATAAATGTTCAGACGAAAGAAGCGACGGCAAAACAAGAGCAATCAGAATTTGATTTGCTTATAGAAGATTCCATTAAAGATTATGTTTCTGAAGAAAAAATTCAATTAAGTAAGGAAGAGCAATTAGTTTATAATTTAGTAGATGGGCAAAAAACTGTTCAACAAATTATAGAGAGTTGTCCACTAACTGAATTTCATACTTGTAAAGCACTTTTTGAACTCCATACAAGAAATATTATTGAACCAATAAAGGAAGTAGTGCCGGCAGCCGAAGAAGAATCTGTTGCTGTTCAAAGAGAAAAATCGTCTAATATGCCTTTAATGATTGCTTTTATAATTATGGTTATAATAAGCATAGGCAGCATTGCTGTAAATATTAATACTCCGTTTGGTTTTTTCCTTGAGAATCCTTACTATATAAAATCACCCCAAAATTTTTGGGATTCTTATCAAAAATTAATAAAGAATAGTGAAGCTATTATGATTTATTATAACAAATATAATAAGCTACCATTATCTTTAAATGATGTTGTAAATGCAGGAATAATTGCAAAAGAAGACATTAAAGACCCTTGGAATAGAGAATATAAATTAGAAGTAGGAGATGATTATTATACACTTATAGGGTATGATAAAAATGGAAAAGTATTAAAGGAATTGATTTTAACTCAATTCTTGCCGTCTTCGCAAAGAAATGCGAAAACTGAAAATAAAACTAAGGGAGAGGAAATTCAAATAATTCAATGATTTACAGGAAAGAAATTATAATAAATACAAAGGGGAATGATGATATAATTGATCTTACAAATTATTTATATGATTTTATAGAAGAAAGCAGAATTAATGATGGATTAATAACAATTTTTGTTGTTGGTTCTACTGCTGGTCTTACTACAATTGAATACGAAAATGGTCTTCTTCAGGATTTTAAAAATATTATTAATGAGTTAATTCCAAGAAATCCTGCATATAAACATCATTTAGCTTGGCATGATGATAATGGTCATTCTCATCTAAGAGCTTCTTTAATTGGAAGCTCTATATCTATTCCTTTTTCAAATAAAAAATTAGACCTCGGAACCTGGCAACAAGTGGTTCTTATTGATTTTGATACTCACGCAAGAAAAAGAAAATTAATTTTCCAAATATTGTATTAATGCTTATCTATTAAATTTGTATGAAAATAATTAAAAAAATTCAAGATATAGGTAAACTAAAATATCCTATTATTACAATTGGCAATTTTGATGGAGTTCATTTAGCTCATCAAGAGATTATTAGAAAAATAGTTAAAAGAGCTAAAGAGAAAAACGGAACAAGTATTATAATCACTTTTGAGCCTCATCCTGTAAAATTTTTTAAGAAATCGAGCTTAAAGCTATTGCAAACTATTAATCAGAGATTAGAAATAATAGATTCTTTAGGCGTAGATATAGGAATTATTTTAGAATTCAATGAAGATTTATCCAAGACATCTGCGGAAGCCTTTGTTAAAGATTTTTTGCTTAATCAATTAGGGATGAAGGAAATTTTTATTGGATATAATTTTCATTTTGGAAAAAATAAGCAAGGGGATATTTCTCTAATTAAAGAATTAGGTAGCAAATATAGATTTGAAGTTTTTGTTCAAAATGCTATTGTTCTTGATGGAATTATATGCAGCAGCACTAATATAAGAGGATTTATTGAAAGAGGAGAGATTGAAAAAGCTAATCTTTTGCTTAATAGAAATTTTTCAATTTCAGGAGTTGTCAGAGAAGGAGATATGTTAGGAAGAAGAATTGGTTATCCTACTATAAATATCTATACTGAAAACGAATTGCTTCCTTCAAATGGCGTCTATATTACTTATGTTAATTATAAAGGGAAATTATTGCCAAGCATAACCAATGTTGGAGTAAAGCCTACCTTTGATGGTACTGAAAAAGGAATAGAAACTCATATATTGAATTTTAATAAAGATATATACGGAGAGAAAGTTGATCTATTTTTTATAAAAAAAATAAGAGACGAAAAGAAATTTCCTTCTCAAAAAGAATTATCAGAACAAATTTTTAAGGATGTAGAAATAGCTAAAGATTTTTTTAACAAGTGAGTTTTAGATTGAAAGTTTTTGATGGTGGTTCGGAGCTAAAAACTCATTAGTGAATTTAATGCTTTTTAATTTCTAATTTTATGAATAAAAAGGATTATCTTTTTCAATTAATTAAGATTATGGAAATACTCAGGTCAAATAAAGGATGTCCTTGGGATAGAGAGCAAACTTTAGATGATCTTAAATCTTATGTGTTAGAAGAAGCATATGAATTATTGGATGCTATTAATAGTGGAAGTACTACTAAAATTAAAGAGGAATTGGGAGACCTTCTATTCATCATTGTGTTTATATGCAAAATCTTTAAGGAAAAGAAAATATTTGACATTAACGATGTTGCAAAATCTATGAATGCTAAATTAATTAGAAGACATCCCCATGTTTTCAAGAAAAAAAGTATTGGAAATTCTAAAGAAGTATTAATACAATGGGAAAAAATTAAAGAGAAAGAAAAAGGCACGAATGAAAATAAATATTTGCTTGAGAGCTTACCTTCAAATTTGCCGGCGCTGCTTCATGCATTTAAATTGACTTCAAAAGCTTCTTTAGTTGGTTTTGATTGGAATAATGTAGAAGAAGTTTGGGAAAAGTTTGAAGAAGAATTAAATGAAGTTAAGGATTCGTTAGGAAAAAAGAATAAAAAAGAATTGGAAGAAGAGATTGGGGATTTATTTTTTACATTGGTAAATATTTCCCGTTTTTATGATATAAATCCTGAAATCGCTTTACATAATGCAAATCAAAAATTTATCAAGAGATTTAATTTTATTGAAGAGAAATTGAAAAGCAAGGGTAAGAAATTCTCAGATGTTGATCTGAAATATTTAGATAGTTTATGGGAAGATGCTAAAAACCAACAGATCAAAAAGAAAAAATGTGAATAATTTCATTTAGGAGATAATTCCAGCCTAATTTACTATTTTCTTTTAAGGACTTTTCAACCTTATCAAGTCTGAAAAGAGCCAATAATAGCTCATCCTTACTAAATTTACTTGTTCTTTCTTTGAGGAAGGGAAAAGATTTTATGCTAATCCCGAGCTTTGATAATTTACTTTCATTGGGTACCTCCATAAATAATAGCATTTTCTCTATTTCGTTTCTTATCCCACGACAAAAAACAATAGGCTCATAATTTCTTTCTTTATATGAAAGAATTGATTCTATAATCTTTTCTTTATTTTTATTAGCAAGAAAATCATAAAATTGAAAATCGGATATTGATATATAATCGCTTAATGAAATCTTAACTGAATTTAGATCAATATTTCTATTTGGCAAAGTAAATAGGAAAATTTTTTTTAATTCTTTAATTATATTAGAGATATCATTCCCTAAAATATCAGCTATATATGCAGCTGCATCATTTTCAATGTTATATTGATAAAGCTTGCAAAAATTGATTATCCAAGGCGGAATATATTTTACCGGAAAAGTAAAGCATTCTATATAATGAATTTCTAAATTAATAAAATTGTCTTGAATTTTTTGTAGGTATTCTTTTTGGTTCCAATGCCACCTGAAAACATAAAAATCCAATATTATGAAATAATTTTTAAGTTTCTTTTTTATTAATTTTGCGAAGCTACTTATGAAATTTATATTTTCTTGACAATCGGTCAGCCAAAACAAGAATGGAATAATAAATAAAGATCTCCTTGATAAGATCTTTATACCTCTTATGATATCTGATAAAGATTCTTTATAGAATACAGGTTTATTTTTATAAACTTTAGTTAATGAATTTTTTAATTCATCAATTATTAAATATTTATATTCTTGTAAATCTCCAAAAAATATATACAGATCCGGGAATTTTTCGTTCCTGATATCGTAAATTAGTGAGAATAAATTCTTTTCTAAAAGCATCTTTTATTTTTTAGTTTGTTTGTAATTTCAGATAGAATATTTTTTAACCACAAAGGACACAAAGTTTTTTCTATAAAATATATCTTTCTTTGTGATCTTTGTGTCTTCTTTGTGATCTTTGTGGTTTATAATTTTTTTGCCATTGCCTTTTAGGATTTGGAAAAAACTGATTATTTGCATTTTATTGACTTTATTAAATTATAATGATATATTTTAATAGAAAAAATGAAAGAAATAAAATTACCGTTTAGAATTAATTCATATCTATTAATTAACAAGCTGACGGAAATTGAATGGGGGGATTTGTATTTATCAATTCAAGGAAATGAGGCAGAGATTAAAAGATACTTAATAACAGCAAGGCTGAATGAATACTTTCCTGAGGAGTTTCTTTCAGGAATTTCAGCGGTAATTAATGAAATAAGTGGAATCAAAGAAAATCTATTATGGCATCCGGAGAATTTTATTTCTGAAGATTCAATAAGCATTATTAATTTTCCTCTTTTTAATTCATTCTCTTTGTCGGAAATATTAAGGAAATCTCAGACTGATGTAGTTCCATTGACGATTGATTTAGTTCTATCAATTTTTAGTAAAGTATTGCAAGCATTAGATATTTTACACGAGCATAAAATATTGGAAAATAGATTAATTCATGGGATGCCTATTCCTTCGCATATTTTTATTTCCTTGGATGGAGAAGTAAAATTAATGAATGCAGGTATCTTTGCTGCTTGCCAGTTGCAGAAGAAGATGCCTCTTGAATTAGAAGAAAGTCTTGGTGTTTATATAGCTCCAGAGCAGAAAACTCAATTCTCTGCAAGTAAGTATTCGGACATATATGCGGTTGGGGTATCTCTATTAGAAACCCTTATGAATAAATCATTGAAAGAATTTCAATACGAAAACCTTGATAAATTCATAGATGAAGCAAAGGCTTATTCTCCTTCTTCAGAATTAATTGATTTACCTGATGAATTAAAAAGGATCTTAAAAAAGGCTTTATCCAATGATCCGAATAAAAGATATTCAAGTGCTGAAGTAATGGAAAAGGAATTAGATGATTATTTATTTTCCGGAGAATATCAGCCTTCCACTTTTAATTTAGCTTTTTATATGAGCACCTTGCTAAGAACTGAAGCAGAAGCATTTAACAAATTAATAGAAGAAACAAAAAATCTGAACTTGCAATCTTATTTTAAGATTGAAGAAGAGAAAATAGAAATAGCTGCATCTGAAATAGAAGTTTCTGATGTTCAAGAAGTAATAGAGTTAGAGGAAAGCCCTGTTGTTGAAGCTCCTAAATATGAGAAACCTCCAGAAGAATTACCCAAAACTGCAAAAACTCTTGTGCCATCTTTTGAAATTCCGGAAAAAAGAACTTATTGGAAGCCTGTTGTTTTGGCGCTTATTGTTATTATAGCCGGATTAGCTACATATTTTATTTTTAATAGCGGTAGATTAGCTCAAAAAGCACCTACTACTGCTGCAATTACACCTCCTTCTAATGAAAATGCTCTTGAATTGGAAAGAGAAAAAAGAAAAGAATTAGAAAAGAAGTTTGAAGAAGAGAAGGAGGCTCTTTTGCAAAAAATCGCAGAATTAACTAAAAAGCTTGAGCAAGGAACTGAAGAGGAAAAGAAAGCAGCTCTCCAAGATATACAAAAGCTTAAAGAAGTCCAAAAACAAAAAGAAGAGGATTTTGCGAAGGCAATAGAAAGTCTTGCGCCGGAGAAAGAGTCTAAAAAGATTGAAGAACCTCCTAAACCAATAGAGGAGACAAAAAAGGTAGAAGAAACACCTATTTTGGAAGGGGATAGTTCTTCTAATAAAATAGAGAAAGTAGAAACAAAGTCTCCGGAGCTAGAAAATGTGCCTCTAGAGAAGGTTCAAAAAGAGGTTCCCAATATCTCAGAAAATGTTCCTCCTGCTATTAATACCATCAAGTCTAAAGAAGAAGAAGAAGTTGTTCCTAAAGAAGTTGTTCCTAAACTTGAAAAAGAAATATATGAATTAAGTGAGTTAGATGAGCCTATCAAAGCTATAAAAGAACCAAAAGTGGAATATCCACCTTTAGCCAAAAGAAGGCGAGTAGAGGGATTGGTTATTCTTCAATTGATAATCAATAAAGACGGAAAAGTTGAAAGCGTGAAAGTTCAAAGAGGGGTTCCGGAATTAAATGATGCTGCAATTGAAGCGGCGAAGAACATCATTTACACTAAACCTAAAAAGAATGGCATATTTGTAAAAACTCGTATCACAAAAGTTTATAATTTTAAATTGTAAGATTTTCATAATTATATGAAAGTCCTGCGCGAAACTAACTTTCCTGATCTTAAATTATTTAATAAAGGTAAGGTAAGAGATATTTATTTTATAGATGAAGATAAGCTATTATTCGTTACAACAGATAGGCTTTCTGCTTTTGATGTAGTGATGAAAGAACCTATTCCTTATAAGGGAATTGTGTTAAATCAATTATCTCTTTTTTGGTTTGAATTCATAAAAGATATCATAGCCAATCATGTTATTACATCAAAAATAGAAGATTATCCTCCTTTATTACAATCATACAAGGAAGATTTGGAATATAGATCAATGATTTGTTTCAAAACTGAAATGATACCTTTCGAATTTGTAGTTAGAGGATATTTATTTGGTTCTGCTTGGGATGAGTATAAAGAAAAGGGGGAAGTCTCCGGTATTAAATTACCTAAAAATATGAAAAATGCTGAAAAGCTTTCTGAACCGATGTTTACACCTGCTATAAAAGCTTCATCCGGGCATGATGTGAATGTAGGTGAAGTTTATTTAAAGGATAAATTGGGTTCAGAATTAGCTATTAAGCTTAAAGACCTTAGTTTGACTATATTTGAAAAGGCTTCCCAATATTGTGAAAAGAAAGGGATAATAATTGCCGATACTAAATTTGAATTTGGTATTAGAAATGGCAATATTTTAATATGCGATGAAATACTTACTCCTGATTCAAGTAGATATTGGATAAAAGAAAAATATTTGCTCGGAGCAATTCAAGATTCTTTGGATAAGCAACCTGTAAGGAATTATTTGCTCCAAACCGGTTGGGATAAAAATCCGCCGCCGCCTTCTCTTCCTGATAATATAATAAAAGAAACTTCTCAAAGATATTTAAAGATTTATAAAATGATTACAGGATTAGATTTATAGGCGCAGAAATTGTCAGAAGCTAAATACATAGACCTTCATATTCATTCTATATTCTCCAGCGATGGGAGTCTAAAACCGGATGAAATAATATCTTTAGCTTCAAAGCTTCATTTTAGAACTATTGCTATTTCTGATCATGATACTGTTGAAGGAGTTTCTTACATTTTTAATGGTAATAAAGATTTTCCTATAGAAGTAATTCCAGCTATTGAAATTAGCACAGAGTTAAATTCTCACTTTTATCATATTCTTGGTTATTTTATTGATATTAACAATGAATATATTTTGAATTTAATTAAAGAAATTAAAGAAATAAGAATCAAGAAGAATTATCACAGGATAAAAAACTTAATGTCTTTAGGAATTGTTATTCCTCATTCTTTATTAGAAGATATAAAAAGAGGGAAATTAATCGTCGGACCCACATTAGCTGATTACATAATGAAAGAAAACCTTAATAAAGAGCATCCAATCATCAAGCATTATGAAGGATTAGGCGAAGGAGAAGCTAATATTTTATTATATAAGGAAGTGATTAAAAAATTTGATAAAGAATATGAAGGTCCAAAGTGGCTTTCGACGATAAAAGCTATTAAGATGATAAACAAGGCGGGAGCTATTGCTGTTTTGGCGCATCCGGGTGCTCCATTATTTTCTGCTACCTCAGATGATATATCAATCTTTAAAGAGAATGGTTTGCTTGGAATAGAGGCATATTCTACTTATCATAATAAAGAGGAAATTGAATATTTTAGAGAATTAGCTAATAAATTAAGCCTGCTTATTACCGGAGGCTCAGATTTTCACGGACCGATAAAACCTAAAGTAGAATTTGGTTCTTTGAAATTAGATGATTATTCAATAGTAGAAAAATTGAAGGAAGCCTGTTATAAAAAAGCGAATAATATCTTTTAATAACAATTTTAATATTAGTTTATGGATGTAAATATTCAGTTTATTCCAAATGCTAAAAGCAAATCCAATGGCAAAGAAATTAGAAACCACAAAGATCACAAAGAAAGATAAATTTTATAGAAAAAACTTTGTGTGCTTTGTGATAATTTTGTGTCCTTTGTGGTTAAAAAATATAAGCAATAAATTGAATAATGGACCCTCAAAGCAATAATTTTGAAGAAAACTGACCAGGTACTTATGGATTTGTTGATATTAGGAGCAGGAACTGCTATTACACAAAAGAATAGAACTTGTCCTTCTTATCTTCTTAATATAGAAAATAAATTTGTTTTGCTTGATGTCGGTCCTACTGCTGTTTATCGGCTATTAGAAATAAATTTTGATTTAATACAACTCTCGTCAATTTTAATTTCCCATAATCATATTGACCATATTTTAGGATTGTTTCATTTATTATTCATTTATAAACATCCGGAATTCTTGGAGAAGAAACCGAAAGTTAATATATTAGGTTCTGAGAATACTATAGAGCTTATAAGAAATGTCATATTAAATTTTGAAGGGATGATTGAGCCTACCACTTACTCATTGGCATCATTAGCAAGAAATGAAGAATTTTCTTTAGAAGGTAAATATAAAGTTAAAGCTTATTCTATTTCTCATCATATTTCAAGTTTAGCTTATGCTTTTTTTAGTGGAAATAAAAAGATATTTGTTTATGCAGGGGATACTGATTTTGATGAGGAAATAATAGAAGTAGCAAGCGATGCAGATTATCTTTTAATTGAATGTTCTTTTCCAAATGATATTAGAGTGAAAGGTCATCTTATTCCTTCTGAATGTGCCGAGATTGCTAATCGTGCTGGAGTAAAAAATACAATTATAACTCATTTTTATCCTCAAGCTACTAAGGAATTAATTCAAAAGGAGTGTGAAAAATTTTTCAAGTCCAATTTTATTATTGCTGAGGATAATAAATTAATAAAGTTAGAAATATGAAAAGGATATATTTTGCTAATGTATTGAGCACCCAGCCATTGCCTGAAGTTATAGAAGCAATGCTTCCTTATCTTAGAGAGCATTTTGGTAATCCTATAAGCAAATACTATTCTGGGCAGATTCCCAAAAAAGCAATAGAAGAAGCAAGAATCTCAATAGCTTCTCTCATAAACAGCGAAGCAGAAGAGATAGTATTTACATCTTGCGGAACAGAATCAAATAATTTAGCAATTTTTGGTATTGCTAAAGCTTATAAGAAGAAAGGAAGACATATAATTATTTCAGCAATTGAGCATCTTTCTGTGTATTCGGCAGCAAAGGCTTTAAAAAAGGAAGGATATGATATTAGCATAGTGGGAGTTGATAAAGAAGGGTTTGTTAATGAAGAAGAATTAATGCAGATGATAAGAGATGACACTATTTTGATTTCTATTATGCATGGAAATAATGAAATAGGGACAATTCAAAATATAAAGAAGTTAGCGGAAATAGCTCATCAGAAGGGTATAGTTTTTCACAGCGATGGCTCCGGCTGTTGCGGACTTATTCCTGTAAATATTAAAGATTTAGATGTAGATTTATATACTATTTCTTCCCAATCTCTTTATGGACCGAAAGGCATATCAGCCCTTTACATAAGATCCGATGTGAGGTTTATTCCTTTAATGTTTGGAGAGAGCCAAGAAGGAGGACGTCGCCCGGGGCAATACAATGTTGCAGCAATAGTTGGAATAGGTAAAGCTGCTGAATTAGCTAAAGCTGAATTAGAAAAAAGAAAAACATATCTTGAAATAATTAGAGATAAAATGATTGAGCGTATGCTAAATTCAATCCCCTTTACAGAGTTAGTGGGAGCAAAAGATAAAAGAAATCGTTTACCAAATATTGCTTCTTTTTTAATGAAAGGAATTGAGGCTGAAGCTATTTTAATTATGTTAGCTGAAAAAGGGATTGAGGCTTCCAGTAGCTCAATATGTTCAGCTTTTGCTCATAAAGCTTCCCATGTTTTATTGGCTTTAGGATATGATGAATTTCAAGCTCAATGTTGTCTTCAATTCTCTTTTTCTATGACCAATACTCTGGAAGAAGTAGATATAGTTGTGGAAGAATTGAAAAGAGTTTGTAGAGTTTGTAGAGTTGAGAGTTTGTAGAGTTCCACAGGAATAAAGCCACAGAATTTAATTAGCCACAGAATAGCACAGAATTTCACAGAAGTTTTTTATTTCTGTGTTATTCTGTGTTATTCTGTGGCTTCGTTCTTATTGAGTTTATAGAGTTCATAGAGATTGTAGAGTTTATAGAGTTCCACAGGAATAAAGCCACAGAATTTAATTAGCCACAGAATAGCACAGAATTTCACAGAAGTTTTTTATTTCTGTGTTATTTTGTGTTATTCTGTGGCTTCATTCTTATTAAGTTTATAAAGTTCATAGAGTTTATAGAGTTTGTAGTGTTTCACAAATATGACTATCAGTATTTTGGGTTTCACTTTATTGAAGAAATAGAAGGTATGGTTTGAGAAATTTAAGAGTAGCATAATTATGCTGTATATAATAGTAAAAGGGTAAGAAATGGTGGAACTCTCAACTCTATAAACTCTACAAACTCTATAAACTCTATAAACTCTATTCCATCATTGAAATTAAATAAATTTTTAGATATAATTATTTATAAATTTTTATATTATGATTAAAAAAAATGTGATGGGCAAATGCCCATTTATTTTTTATGAGGGAAAAAATAATGGAAGAGATAAATGCTGATATGAAGAAATTGGAAGGGATAATTATGGAAGGAGCTGAGTTAATGGGATATGAAGTAGTAAAATGGAGGTATAGAGCCGGCAAAAAAGGATTGTTGCAAATTTACATAGATAAAGAAGGGGGGATAACTCTTGAAGATTGCATAAAATTTAATAAATACTTAAATAATGTTTTGGACGAGAAGGATCCTATTCCAACCAGTTATGTTTTAGAAGTAAGTTCTCCTGGTGTTGTGAGGTATTTAGAAAATGATAAAGATTATGAAAAGGCTAAAAATAAATGGGTAATTTTAGTTACTAAAGATGAAATTGAAGGGAAGAGAGAATTTTCTGGGGAATTGATTGAAATAACTAATGATTTTGTAATTTTAAAAGAAGATGCTAAGTTGCACAAGGTATTAAAAAAACATATATTAAAAGCGAGAATTGATACTCCAATTTTTAGGAAGAAATAAGGAGGTTTCTCACATAAATTATGTCTAAAGAGATTATTTATTCTATTGAACAAATTTGCAAGGAGAAAGGGATAGAATTTCAATATATGGTAAAATTAGTAGAGGAGGCGATAGCTACCGCTTCCAGAAAGTATTTTAGAACAAAACAAAATTTTGTTGCTCATTTGAATAGAGAGAATGGAGCGGTAGAACTTTATGTAAGGAAGAAGATAGTAGAGAAGATAAATGATAATTCATTAGAAATTTCTTTGGATGAGGCGCAGCAATATGATGCTTCGGCAGAAATAGGAGATGAGATGGAAATACTTTATCCGACGCAGCATTTAGGTAGAATTGCAGCTCAAGCTGCCAGACAAGTGATACAGCAAAAAATGCAAGAAGTAGAAAGGCAAAAAATATATAATCTTTATTTTCCTAAGATTGGAGAAATAGTATCTGGTGTAGTCAAAATCATAGATAGGAGGGGAATAATATTGGAATTACCGGAAGCAGATGCATTTTTACCTTCCTATAATCAATTACCAAAAGAAGTATTTAGAAAAGGAGATCATATAAGAGCGTTGATTGTTAAAGTATATAAATATGGACATGATCCTCAAATAATATTGTCAAGGACTGATAATAAATTTTTAGCAAAATTATTTGAGATGGAGGTTCAGGAGGTCTATGATAAAATTGTTGAGATTAAGTCTATATCAAGGGAGCCGGGTGACAGAGCCAAAGTAAGTGTTTATTCAAAGGAAAGTCAAATAGACCCAGTTGGCTCTTGTGTAGGGATTAAGGGTTCTCGCATTCAAAGTATCATAAGCGAGCTTCATGGAGAAAAAATTGATATTATTGAGTGGTCTGAGGATATCAAAGTATTTGCTTCTAATGCGTTAAAGCCTGCAAAGATTTTAGATGTAGAAATAATAAATCAAGATGAAAGGAGATTAAAGGTTTGGGTGGATGAATCTCAGCTTTCTCTGGCTATTGGGAAAAAGGGACAAAATGTAAGATTGGCATCAAGATTAATTGGATGGAAAATAGATATCGGAACTAAAAAAATTACAGAGACTGAAAAGGAAACTCCCGAATTAATTAATGAATTTTATAAATATCTTAATCAATTTAAAGATTTAGATCAAAATATTTCTAAAAAATTATTAGAAGCCGGCTATGATAATTTAAATAAAATAATTAAAGCTTCTTTGCCTGATTTTATGAAAATAAAAGGGATTGATTATCAAAAAGCTCAAAAAATTAAATTGATAGCGAAGAATTTTATGCGCAGCTATCAACAAAAGGAGGTTTAATTAGATTTGATGGCGGGAAAGATGAGAGTTCATGAATTAGCCAAAGAATTAGGAAAGACAAGCAGAGAAATAGTAGCTCTGCTTAACGAAATGGGCATTCCCGTATTATCTCATGCAAATACAATTGATGAAGAAGCTATTGAAAAGATAAAAGAAAAAATTTCAATATCCAAAAAACCTACAATTAAATTAATTAAGAAGAAGGAAATAGAGGAGAGAGAAGAGAAATGTGTAGTCATTAAGAATGAAGCCTCATTGAGAGAAGAAGAAAAGGCTGAAATGCCTATTTTGGTGCCAGAGGAAAAAGAACAGCAAGAAGAACCTATAGAAGTTTCTCCAAAGCCGTTATCCTATTCTGAAGCTGATACTTTTATAGATTATTCAGCAGCATTGTTGGATTCTTATTTACAAAAAGAAAGAGAAGAAACTAAAAGCGAAGTTCCAGAAGAAAGCAAAGCAGTTGAAGTTCCGGTTATAGAGACTGGAGAAAAAACTAAAAAGAAAAAGAAGCAGAGAAAAGAAGAAATTGAGCCTATAATTCAAGAAGAAATAATTTTACCGCCTATTGCAACAGAGATTACAATTCCTGAAGGTATTACTTTAAGAGAATTAGCCCAGAGGATGGGAGTGAAATCAAAGCATATTTTAAAAAGATTGCTTGAAAAGGGATATTTAATAAATATAAATCAGAGTTTGAAAGGGGATTTAGCAGTGGAAATAGCTAAAGAATTTGGTTGCAAAGCTAACATAATAAGCTATGAAGAAGAGATTTTAAAGGAGGAGGAATCAGAAGATACAGAAGAGGATTTACAACCTCGTTGTCCGGTAGTAACGGTTATGGGTCATGTAGATCATGGAAAGACTACTCTTTTAGATTTTATTAGAAAAACTAATGTAGCAGCTAAGGAAGTAGGAGGGATAACGCAGCACATTGGTGCTTATCGGGCTTTTGTTGATGGAAGAAGCATTGTATTTTTAGATACGCCAGGTCATGAAGCTTTTACGAAGATAAGAGCTCGCGGTGCAAAAGCTACTGATATAGTGATTTTAGTAGTAGCAGCTGATGATGGAGTTATGCCGCAAACTGTGGAAGCAATTAATCATGCTAAATCTGCAAACACTCCAATTATAGTAGCTATAAATAAAATAGATAAGCCAAATGCCAATGTGGAAAAGGTAAAAAGACAGTTAGCAGATTTAGGGCTGGTAGTGGAAGAATGGGGGGGCTCAACCATTGCTGTTCCGATATCAGCAAAAACAGGAGAGAATGTTAAAGAGCTTCTTGAGATGGTTCTTTTAATGGCTGATTTATTAGGATTAAAAGCCAATCCTAATAGGTTAGCACAAGGGGTCATCCTTGAATCCAAGGTAGATGCTCATAGAGGAATCACTGCTACTGTTTTAATTCAAAATGGAACATTGCATGTTGGTGATGTTTTTATTGCTGGCTGTTGCTATGGGAAAGTTAAAGCTATGTATGATGATCAAGGAAAAAAAATATCTGAAGCTCCACCATCATTTCCTGTTGAGATTATTGGATTTGATTCTCTTGCTGAAGCTGGTGATATTTTTCAATGTGTTAAGGATGAGAGTAAAGCAAGAAGTATCGTGAATTATAGAAAGAATTTAAAGAAAGAGCAATCTATTGCTAAAGGAGCAGACCAACTGAGCTTGGAGCATCTTTATTCTAAAATAAAAGAAGGCGTTATTAAAGAATTTCCTCTAATAATAAAAGCTGATGCTCATGGTTCTATTGAGGCTTTACTCAATGAATTAAGTAAAATCAATACTGAAGAGATTAAAATAAAAATAATTCATAATGGAATTGGTGGCATTAATTATAGCGATGTTTTGTTAGCGGAAGCAACCAAAGCTATTATTGTAGGTTTTAATGTCCGAGCTGAAGCAAAAGCAAGAGAGTTAGCTGAACGAGATAATATAGAAATTAGATATTATAAAATAATTTATGAATTCATAGATGATATTAAGAAAGCTCTTCTCGGAAGATTAGAACCTAAATATAAAGAAATAATTATAGGAACAGCTAAAGTAAGGAAAATTTTTAATATTTCGAGGTTAGGAACAGTAGCAGGTTGTTTTGTTCAATCCGGTAAAATAAGCAGGAATGCTAAAGTAAGATTGTTGCGGGATAATGTAGTAATTCATGATGGAAGTATTAATAGCTTAAAGAGATTCAAGGATGATGTCATAGAAGTTCCAGCCGGGTATGAATGCGGATTGATGCTTACTAATTATAATGACATTAAAGAAGAAGATACTTTAGAATTTTATATTTTAGAAGAGCTTAAACCTTCTTTAAATTAATTGTGAATGGGTGAATTGGTAAGAAGATAAAAAGAATCTTGAAATGTTGATTAAATAATTTTATGATCTTATAAATTTTAAAAGATGGGATTTTTAAAAAAGGATTTATTTAGCGATTTAATTACTATATATGAGAAATTAAATAAGATATTCGATGATAGTTTAGCCCGTTCACGTAAAGAATTAAAAGAAGGAGAAGAAGTAAGTTCTTGGAATCCTCCGGTGGATATATATGAGAGTGATGATTATTTTTTTATAACGGCAGAGTTGGCTGGGGTAGAGAAAAAAGATATTATGATAAGAGTAAATGAAAATACATTAATTTTGCAAGGAGTAAGAAAATTAGATAATCCTACCGAAAAAGGTATTAATTATCATAGGTTAGAGACTAATTTTGGTTCTTTTTCCAGAACTTTTACCCTTTCAGAAATAGTTGACAAAGATAATATAGTAGCAAATTTTAATAATGGTATTTTAGAAATTAAATTGCCCAAAGTAAGGGTCTCTAAATCTATCAAGATAGAGATAGAGTAGATGGAATAGATTTCTATCTTAGTATGTCTCAATTTGCCGATTCACTAATTTACCACTAAATATCATCAAGTTTGGCTTTGCTTTAATGTAATATAAATAGTCAGTTTATTCCAAATGCTAAAAGCAAATCCAATGGCAAAAAAATTAGAAACCACAAAGATCACAAAGAAGGCACAAAGATCACAAAGAAAGATAAATTTTATAGGAAAAACTTTGTGTGCTTTGTGATAGCTTTGTGTCCTTTGTGGTTAAAAAATATAAGCAATAAATTGAATAATGCACCCTCAAAGCAATAATTTTAGCGAAAAGTGGCAGATTATTATGTAATTTGTCAGTTTTCTCCAAAGTGTGCCCTTATGCTATTTATAGTTTCTATTTCTTTACCACAGAGGGCATTTTTGCTTTTATAATTTGACAAGCAAAGAATATTAGCATATTATGTTAAAAAAATGAAAAATATTCTAGAAAGATTAAAAGAAGAGATTCTTTTATGTGACGGGGCAATGGGGACTCAATTAATATCCAGAGGCGTTCCAATGGATGCTTGTCGCGAAGAAATAAATTTAACAAATCCTTCTTTAATCTTATCTATTCACGAAGACTATGTTAGGGCTGGGGCTCAGATAATTGAAACCAATACATTTGGTGCTAACTATATTCAATTGAGGAAATATGGATTAGAAAAGAAATTGAAGCAAATTAATCAAGAAGCTGTTAGATTAGCTAAGGATATAGCTAGTCGGTGGGATGTGTATGTAGCTGGCTCAGTTGGTCCTTTAGGAGCAATGTTAAAACCTTATGGACCTTTAACGATAAAGAATGTTAATGCTTTTTACACTGATCAAATAAGTTATTTAATTGAAGCAGGAGCTGATTTAATTATTATAGAGACCATTTCGGATTTATTAGAAGCAAAAGAAGCAATAAAAGTAGCTAAAAGTATTGCTAATATTCCTGTTATTTGTCAATTGACTTTTATGGCAGATGGTAAGACGAAGTTAGGATATGAGGCGAAAGATTCTTTGATTGAATTGGCTGAGACAGGAGCCGATGTAGTAGGATTGAATTGTTCAGTTGGACCGAGAGAAACTTATGAGATATTAAGTGATATAATAAATGATTTACCCTGCTATGTATCGGTGCAGCCTAATGCTGGTTATCCGAGTTTGTACAAGGGGAAATTGATTTATTTTGCTGGTCCGGGTTATTTGCAGGAATATGCAAAATTATATGCTGAACTTGGAGCAAACATCATAGGTTCCTGTTGTGGAACTGATCCTTCTCATACAAAAGCTATGGCAGAGGCTATAAAAGGCTATAAACCACATAGAAAAATTAAAGAAAATCCCCCAAAGACAGAGATGGTTGTTCCTAAAGAGCAAATCCAAATTAAAGAAAAGAAAAGAGCTACTAAGCTTACAGAATATTTAAAGAAAGACTTTGTGATGACTGTTGAAATTGATCCCCCTAAGGGAATTAATTATTCAAAATTAATAATCGAATCCCACCATTTAAAGGAAATGGGAATTGATTTAGTGAATATTGCTGATAATCCTATGGCAAGGGTTAGGATGTCTTCTATGGTGATGGCTCATATTATAAAAGATGAAGTTGGTTTAGAGCCTATATTGCATTTTACTTGTCGTGATAGGAATATATTAGGTATTCAGTCTGAATTATTAGGAGCTTCGGCTTTGAATATAAATGTTATTTTAGCTTTAAGAGGTGACCCTGCTAATGTTGGTGATTTTCCTAAGGCAACTTCTGTCTTTGATGTAGATTCATTGGGATTAATCAAAATTATAAATAGCTTAAATAATGGTTTCAATTTTTCAGGTGTGCCTCTTGATTCAAAGACTAATTTTATTGTTGGAATAGCAGGTAATCCTAATTCTATTGACTTAGATACTGACATATGGCGCATAGAAGAAAAAATTCAAGCCGGAGCTTCTTTTATTCAAACTCAACCTATTTATGAAATAGATAAATTAATTAAATTTAAAGAAAGAATTAAGAATTTTGATGTAGATTTAATAATAGGAATACTTCCTTTAGTCAGTTACAAACAAGCGGCTTACTTGCATCATGAAGTTCCCGGAATAATAATTCCCGAGTATATTTTAAAATTGTTGGAAAAACTATCTCCGGAAGCAGCTGAAAAAGAAGGAATAAAAATAGTTAGAGAATTTATAAGAGAGGCTAAGCCATATATTAATGGCTTTTATTTTATTCCTCCTTTTGAGAGGTATTCTTTAATAGAGAAAATTTTGACTTAATCAGCTGAAGGGAAATGAAGTCCGTGTTTTTCAAACCATTCTTTATTTAATTTGGATAGATATCTTTCTCCCGTATCTGGTAAAAGAACTACAATAACAGAATTAGAGGGAGCTTCTTTTGCGATTTTAACAGCAGCTGCTACAGCAGCACCAGAGGAGCTACCCGATAAGATTCCTTCCTTTTGAGCTAATAAAATTGTCATTTCATAAGCTTCCTTATCTTCTATCTGAATTATTTTGTTAATATATTTAAAATCAACGGTTCCCGGAATAAAATCTTCTCCAATTCCGTCAATTAAGTAAGGCTTCGGTTGTATCATAATACCTTTGTAAAAATAATCTGTATAAACTGAACCAATGGTATCTACTCCGATTGATATGATATTAGGATTTTGCTCTTTTAAATATTTAGATGTTCCGCAAATAGTTCCTCCTGTGCCTACTCCGGCAACAAAGTGAGTAATTTTGTGATCTGTTTGTTCCCATATTTCGGGTCCGGTAGTGACATAATGCGCATATGGATTCATTGGATTATAATATTGTTGTGGCATAAAAGAATTTGGAATCTCTTTGGATAAACGTTCTGCTGTTTTATAGTAAGAACGTTCATCTTCAGGATCAACATCGGTAGGACAAATTACGCATTCAGCTCCGTAAGCTTCTAATAAATATTTTTTCTCTTTGGGAACTTTATCCGGCATCACACAAATTAGTTTATACCCTTTTATTATGCAAGCTAATGCTAATCCTACTCCTGTATTCCCTGATGTAGGCTCTATAATAGTTGCACCCGCTTTTATCTTTCCTTCTTGTTCAGCTTTTTCAAGCATATATATTCCTATCCTATCTTTAACTGAACCCCCCGGATTAAAAGATTCTAATTTAGCTAAAACTAAATTGCTATTATCATTTACTTTGTTTAATTTTACTAGAGGGGTCTTTCCAATCAATTCCAATATATTATTAGCGTATTTCATTGTTGTCTCCTCTTTGCTTTTTATTTCATATTGTATCATAAAAAGAATCTATATTCAATATTCAATCAAATAAATATTCCTTTGCATACACAGGATTCATTGCATTAAGCCCCTATCACCTATAGCCTATCAGCCATAACCTATGACCCATAACCTTCGTCGCTATTGACTATTTTTTGATCAATTAATAGAATATTGCATTGTAGAAAATTATGAAAGTTAATCCATTGATTTTTAGAGAATATGATATTAGAGGAACAGTTGGGGAAGATTTAACATTTGAAGTAGCTAAACTTATCGGCAGAGGTTTCGCTACATACTTGCGAGAAAAAGAGTTAAAAGATATAGTAGTTGGAAGAGATTGTAGATTATCTTCAGATGATTTATTCAATTCGTTATCTGAAGGATTGTTAGAAGCTGGATGCAATGTAATTGATATTGGAATAGTGCCGACGCCTCTTTTATATTTTGCACTTTTTCATTTAAATCCTGATGGTGGTGTTATGATTACTGGAAGCCATAATCCTCCGGATTTCAATGGATTTAAATTGTGCGTTGGAAAAGATACTATATTTGGCGAAGAAATA